>CAXUFU010000122.1:7048-7310 GCA_964250275.1 uncultured Chthoniobacterales bacterium
GGCGCGCGGGAGAGCCGCGGGGGGGGGAGGGGATGACCCCCGCCGGCGGACGCAGCGGCCACGGTTTCTTAGCCGAATACTTCCGCAACGAACAGCTTGCGGGCGCGCCCGACCTCGTGCGGACCGAACCGGAGGTGAACATCTTTGACAGTGTACCCATCGTGCCCGGTTTTCCGCGCGACCATTACAGCGCGCGGTGGACCGGCCGGCTCACCGCGCCCGTGACCGGCCGGTACACGTTCGTCTTCCGCGGCGACGACGG
>CAXUFU010000123.1:0-5712 GCA_964250275.1 uncultured Chthoniobacterales bacterium
GTATTTGTCCAGGCTCTCGAAAAAATGGCCGCTGACGCGCGCCGGCTCGGCCTTGCCGCTCGCGCCGGCCAGATGCACGACCTCGGCTGACGGCGTGAAGACCACCCGCCAGCCGGCCTCCTTGATGCGCTTTTCCCAGTCGGCTTCCTCTTGATACATGAAAAAGCGTTCGTCGAAACCTCCAATCTGCTCGTACACCTCGCGCCGCAACAGCAGGCAAGCGCCGATGACGAAATCGACGTCGCGCTCCGACGCATGGTCCCAGTCGCGATAGTCGTCGAAGGCCGGCGCGCGGCGCATGAGCTTGGTTAGCCCGAGGTTTTCCAGCCAGGCATACGCCGGGGTCGTGCAGCGAAAACAGGATTGCTGCAGCGCGCCATCCGCGTAGAGCAGCCGCGGTCCCACGACGCCGACGTCCGGCTTGGCCTCGAGAAAATCGAGCAGCGCCCTCACCGCGCCCGGGCGTGGAAACGCGTCCGTGTTCAAGAGCAGCCAATACCGCCCCCGCGCCTGCTGAAAGGCCAGGTTGTTGGCCGCTCCGAAGCCCGCGTTCCGCTCGCTGACGAGCAGACGCACATCCGGGAACGCGGCTCGGATCGCGGCCGCGCTGCCATCGGCCGACGCATTGTCGACCACGAGCACTTCCGCCGCCATTGCCTGGAGCTCGCCGGCCAGGACGCGCAAACACTCCAGCGTCATCTCGCGCGTGTTGTAGCTCACGATGATGACGGAAAGCTGCGGTGGCTCCGGGACCTGGGTCATTGGTGGCTGTGATCCGCACGCAGTATCAGTGCCACCTGGCGATAAGCCCGTGGACATCTGGGTTTCGGGATTCCCAGGGAAAAAAGATGGTGGCCGATGTTCATGTCGAGTTGCGAGGGGTAGCGAGCACCTGCTCGACGGCATCCAGGCGCGCGTTCCACGAGTGTTTTGCCGCCTCGGCCCGGCGTTGGGCGGGGAGGCCCGGGTCTTCCGTCAGCGCTTCCGCGAGGGCCGCGGTGAAGCCGGCCGCGTCCGTCGCCAGGCGCACAAACTGCGGGTAGTCGCGGAAGCCGGCCACCGGCGTCGCGATAACGGGTTTGCCGGCCGCGAGATATTCCCACAGTTTGATGGGGTTCAAGCTGTCGGTAAACGGCGTCACCAGGTGCGGGGTGATACAGACGTCAAACGCCCGCATGTAATCGGGAATCACCGCGTACGGCTTCGGGCCGGTCAAGACGATGTTGGGTAGTTTGTCGAGCCGCTGGCGCTCGGCCGGGGAGAGCATCATCGGCCCGACGAGCGCCACGGTGGCCTCCGGCAATTGCCGCGCCAGAGCTTCGACGAGATGGAGGTCGATGCGGTCGCCGTGGATTGAGCCCGTGTAGCCGAGCACCGGCTTGCGCCAGGCCCGGGCCTCGTTGGGCAGCGGGCCGTCCGCAGCGCAGACGCGGGCGTAATGTTCCGCGTGCACTCCATTGGGGATGCGGTGCAGTTTGGCGGCGAAGGGCGCTTTCATGTCCGCCAGCCGTTCGGAACAGACGATCACGGCGTCGGCCCGGCGGCAAAGGTCGGCGTCCTGTTCCTGGATGAGCCGAATGTGGCGCGCGCTCTGGGTCAGGGTGGTCCAATCGTCGGTGATATCGTAGATGACGGCGCTTTCGCCCAGTTTGCCGGCGGCGTGCCCGGCGCCATGGGCGTTGATCCAGAGGATGGGCGCGTGGAAGCCCAGGCGCCGCGCCTCCGCGCGCACCTGGCGACGGAAGAGCGCCTCATTGATCTTTCTCCCCCAACGCAACGTGTTCGGCAAAAACTTCCAAGGGCGCAGGCAAACGATGCGCCCATCCGCCGAGACGGGACGCCGCGGCGGGAGCGTAAATTCACTCCAGCGCCCGGTGCGCAGGGCGTTGGAGACATCCCGTTCCGGCGCGACGAAAAGGATGCGCAACCGCGGATGGCGCCGGATCAGGCCGTCGCAAAGGAACTGGTTGCGCCGCCAGACGTCGTCCCAGTCTTCCAGGGAAATGAAGATCAGATCGTTCATCGCGTGCCCGCGAGAAGGGGCGGCGGCAACATTTGCCGGTAGAGCGCCAGATACTGCGCGGCGGTGCGGTCCCAGTCAAACTCCCGGGCGCGCTGTTGCCCGGCGGCCCCGAGTTCCGCCCGCCGGACGGGATCGCCGGCCAGAGCCACCAGGGCATCCGCCAGCGCGTCAGGATCGCCCGGCGCCAGGAGGATGCCCGTGCGTCCGTCTTCGACCACTTCCGGCACGCCTCCGACCCGGGAGGCCAGGACCGCTTTGCCCGCTGCCATGGCCTCGAGATTGACGATGCCGAACGGCTCGTGCAGCGACGGCAGGACGAAAAAGGAACAGCCCCGGAAGAGCCCGAGCGCCGTGGCATGATCGACGCGCCCGGTAAACTGCACGCGGCTCCCGAGCCCGAGATCGGCGGTCAGCTTTTCTAGAGCCGATCGCTCGGTGCCGTCGCCCGCCAAAAGCAGATCGTGCGCAAAGGCCGGGTTCTCGACGGCGCGGGCGAAAGCGCGGAGCAAAACGTCGAACCCCTTCTGCGGGACGTGCCGGCCGATGGCCAGCGCGTAGGGCCGCGGATGCACGTGCGGGGTCGCGGCCTGCACTTCGGCGAAGTCGATGCCGTTGTAAATCACCTCCGCGCGCGGTGCCAGCGGCTCGCCTAGCCAGGCTTCCGCCTCGGCGAGCGTCTGCCGGGAGCAGGCCGTCACGCGGTCCGCCTGGTGCAGGGCGGAGCGCAACGTCTGCCGGGCCCATTCCTCCCGTTGGAACAGTTGGGTCGCGTCCATGGTCAACTCGCCGTGCAAGGTGACCGCCAGCGGCAGGCCGGTCGCCTCTTTCGCGTGCAGCGCATAGATGGCGTTCGAGCTCACGCAATGGACATGCAAAACGTCAGCGCCAAATCCCCGCAGCAGGCCGAGCATTTCCCGGCGGATCGATCCTCCGGTCAGCCAGGCGTTGAGCCGCGCCTTGAAGGACCCGGCTCCGACCCGGAACGGCAGCCGGCGCACGGCGATGCCATCGATCTCTTCCGCCGCGGCCAGCGCGCGGGGCCAGCGGTTGGTGAAGACCATGACCCGGTGGCCCTGCCGCTGGTAGGCCTGGATGATCTGCCGGCAGCACTCCTCGACTCCGCCCAAGCTGGGGTAAAACGCGCTGGCGAAGACGGCGATGTTCATGGGCGCAAACGCCAGCGCGACCTGGCTTCCCGCAGCCAGAGACGCGCGTAACGCCGGTTGAGGGGCGAAGGTTGTCCGCATTCCGGTTCCCGGCGTTGGCGCTGGATCTCGCCGCAAGCCTCGACCAGCCGGTGAAAAACCACGTCCGGCGCGAACCACTCGCTCCAAGCTTGCCGGGCCGCGGCCGCCATGGCCGGCCAGCGCGGCTCGAGCGCCGCGAGCGTGGCGGGGATGCCGCCGACCTGGCTTTCCGGGACGCGCACGCTGCACGCGTTCCAATCCGGCCCGTCCACCTCCACCCAATCATCGCTGATGATCACCGGCACCCGTCCGGCGCCCAGGGTCTCGAAAAGACGGATCGAAGACGGACCCGCGCCGCTGGGGCACAGCACAAATTTGCTCGCCAGAATCACGTCCTGATATTTCTGCTCCTGCTCGCGCGCGGCGGCGGGCTGGCCGTCAAAGAAATTGAACCGGGAAGTGTCTTCGATCAGCGCCCGCTCCGCGCGCAAGGCTGCACCGCCTCGCGCGGCCCGGGCAGGGAGCGGCCCATGAAAGAAAGGAGCCACTGCGGCTCGTCCGCCGGCGCGGACTGCGCGGCCATCGCTGCCCCGAGCCGCAGGATGTGATAACCGCAGGCGCGCTGGCGCCGGCGATCGAAGTGCGCCCGCGGCATCGAGGTGTAGAGACCCGGCATGCCGCACCACGGTTGATCCATCTCGCAGTAAACGAAGGCTTTACCGGGGAACTGCCGGGTCAGCGCATGGTCGCGGAGCGCGTGCATGCGCCAATCGTTCTGGTCGGCGCGCGCGTCCACGAACAGAATGACGTCCGCTTCCTCCGGGTCGTCGGTTAGTTGGTGCTGGTGGAACCGGTCGCGCGCGGCGTGCGCGTGGAACTCCGGCACCGCCGACTGCGGCGGCGTGTAAGCCGTGGTGACCAGGACGCGCATACCGGAACGCTTTTTTACCGCACGGCGGGCTGGCCGGGCGGGGTGGCGCGCGCCTGCGGCGTTTCCCGCCGGAACAGCCGTTCGTATTGCGCGCAGACGGTGTCCCAGCCGAAATCCTGCGCTCGCCGCAGGCCCGCCTCTGCCAGCGTGCGCCGTGCTTCGGCTGAAAGCAGCAGCCGGATCAGTTCCTGGCCGAGGTTCTGTTCCTGGGCCAGGACCCCGAACCGCCCATGGTCGAGCACCTCGACGGCGCCCGGGTTGGCCGTCGCGACGACCGGCAGGCCGCTTGCCATCGCCTCGATGTAGGGCACGCCGAAGCCTTCGTAGGTGCTCGGCAGGCAAAAAGCCCATGCCTGCTGGAAAAGCCGCACCAACTGCTCCTCCGGCAAGCGACCGAAAAAACGCACCCCATCCGCCGCCGCCACATCCGGCGGCTGCTCGCAGACGCACCAGAGTTCCGCGCCCGGCACCGCCGGCCGCACCTCGCGCAGGAACAGCTCGTGCAGCATCCGGCCGCGTTTGCGCCCGTGCATCGTGCCGACGAAAAGCAGCGCCGGCCGCGTGCTGCGTGCCGCCGCCGGCCCGGGTTGGAAGCGCTCGATATCCACCCCGCACGGGATTATGTGCCGGATGCCCATCACGTAGCGCCGCGTGTTGGCGCTGACCGCCACGGTCTCATCGGCCAGGAAAATCGATTGCTGCTCGCACAAGGCCAGGGCGCCCATCCGCGCCCGCGCCACGAACCCCTGGATATTCAACATCTCCGCCAGGCAGGAGCCATGAAAGGTATGGACGTGCCAGGGCCGTTCGACGCCCCAGAGGAACCAATCGTCGCCATGGGCGTTGAGGACGTCGAAGCTCGAAAAATCGACCTGGCGCAAGTCCCATGGGAAACTAAACGTGCGCAAGTGGCGCCGGGGCGGGATGGTCCGCAAGTGGTAAAGGGCGTCCGGCGGCAGCGTACACGCGCTGACGACCGTGACGTCATGCCCGCGCCGGACCAACGCGTTGGCCAGGTAATGCACCTGATAACCGACCCCGATCTTGCTGCCGCTGGGCAGCAGGAGCGAAGCAAGCGCGATTTTCATGGCGGAGCAAAGGGCGGGCGGCTTCGGCAAACGGACTTTAGAGGTGCGGCTCCAGTTCGTCCACCTTGGATGCCCAGGAGCAACGCAGGGCGTGCTCGCGACAGCGTTGCTTTGCCTCCACGAGCGCGGCAGGGTCGAGGCAAAAGCGGCGCAACGCCTGGGTAACGGCGGCAAAATCGTCCGGATCGAGCAGCACCCCGGCCGCCCCGCAGGCATCGGGCAGGCCGCCGCGGTCCGAGGCCACCACGGCGCAGCCCGAAGCCATCGCTTCGAGCACGACCAGGCCGAACGGTTCGGTGGAACGTGAGAGCACGCAAACCACGTCGTGCTCGCGAAACACCTGGCCGATCTCCTGGCGGGTGACATGGCCAAGATAGCGCGCTTGCGCGGCGTCCATCTTCTCCTTGAGCAGCCGGAAATAGGGATCTTCGTGCTCCCGGCCATGACCATAGAACCACAAGCCGCCTGCCACCGTAAAATCCA
>CAXUFU010000123.1:5722-7291 GCA_964250275.1 uncultured Chthoniobacterales bacterium
GCAATGTCCGGGCCCTTGTTCGCATCGATGCGGCCGACGAACAGCACGCGCAACACCGCTGGCGTTGTGAGGTAATCATCCCGCGGGAAAAAGGTTTCCAGATCCACGCCGCTGGTGAGCACGGCCAGCTTTGCCGCGGGCAACTGGTACTGCGCCGCCGTCCAGTCCCGGATGTAACTGCTGCACGCCAACAGCCGGTCGATGCAGGCGAAGAGCGGCGCCGGCGCCGGCCGGTTCAACCGGATTTCGTTCTGCAAATCCACCAGGAGCCGCGGCGCGGGCAACCGCCGGCGCACGTACCGGGGAGCGACCAGATCGTTAAAGAAAAGCACCGTTTGCGGAGCCGGCCGCAGCCGGCGCAAAGCGCTGATGACCGACCCCAGATAACGCTCGTAATAAGGCCAACCCCAGCGGTTCCTTTTCTCGCTCAACCGCGAAAGGGCGCGCTGGGCCAGATTGAGATCCTCCCGGCGCGGCGCCAGCACCGGCACGACTTCCCCCGCGGCGTAGGTTTCGTCCGCGTTGACCGGCGTCAACACCGAGACCTGGTACCCGCGCCGCGCCAGTTCGCGCGCGTTTTGCATCAATATCGTCGCGACCGCGCCGCCGGAAATGGGCGAGTAGAACTCGTTGAGCGGGTTGACGAAAGCGAGGTGTTTGGCCACGGGTCAGTTCGTCGCAACAGGCATCGTTTGCGGGTAGCGGCTCTCGAAGATCTCGCAGACATCGCTTTCGCTAAACCGCGGATCGTTCTTGACGCTGTGGACGATCGAGTAACCTTGCGCCAACAACTCCCGGGGCGGCAACGGCAGGCCCTGGTGCGCCACGCCGAAGATTTCTCCCGCCGCGGCCGAGGGGACATTGCGCAGGCCGCAAGCCCGGGCATACATGCCCATCATCGGGTCTTCGCACATGTAGATGTGCAGCCAATGTTTGCCGTGCTCCAGATAGCCGCGGTCCCGCATGCGCTCGATGAGCGATCGGGAGATGAGATAGCTGCCGCCCTGAGCATGTTCGCCCCAGGCATAGCCGTGGCGCCGGGCCTGGCGCACCGCCCGGCGCAACCCCCCCCAACGTCCGTTGCCGAAGGTGAGGCGGCGGGGCAACAGCACGTTTTTTTGCCAGCGCACGAGTTTGGCCAGGTTTTTTGTCACGTCATCAAAGGGTGACCACGGACGGGGCGAGCCGTCGCAGTTGCGTTCCACGACACCGGCGGTGCCGAGCAGCGGCTCTCGTTCGAGCAGCAGCCGTGCCTTGTCTTCAAACGGCGCGATCACGAGCGCGTCGGTATCGATTTTGAGCACCGCCGACGCTGGCGAGTGCGCCGCCAGATGGCGCAAGGCTTGCAAAAGGCCCACGCAAGCTCCGCCGAGGATGCCCTGGCCTTCGCCGCGCCGCTCGTTGGCCAGCACGGTGCACTTGATACCGGCCGGCAGACGATAGGCCTGAGCGAGCGGCCGATCCTCCAGAGAGTCGTCGATGAGCACGACTTCCGCCACGCTCGAGCTATAGAAACAAACGCTGCGCAGCATGCGGCGCAAGCGTTCGACGTCCGCTTCCTTGGGCCCG
>CAXUFU010000124.1:0-888 GCA_964250275.1 uncultured Chthoniobacterales bacterium
GGCACACTCGCCAGACAGTTTGGGACCGGGTCGGAGACTCATCCACAACCGTTTGTGGGCGGGTTGGCAGTTATTCCGCTTCCAGCGTAAACCCAACTTTGACCGTCACTTGCCAGTGGTTGACCTTGCCTTCTTCCAGGTGGGCGCGAGTCTCGGTCACCTCGGCCCAACGCATGTGGCGGATGGTTTTCGCGGCCTGGCTGACGGCGTTATTGACGGCGTCCTCGATGCTGGTGGTCGAGGAGCCGACCAGTTCGACTTTTTTGTAGATGTGATCGTTCATAAAGAACCGCAACGTGCTCTACTCGCTCGCGTGAGCAAACAAAAAGGTTGGCTCCGCCACCTGGGTGGACCGATGGGCAATTTTCGCGCGTCCAGACAGGGCACAATTTGCGTAGACAGCCAGTACTGCATACGGTAGCTCGCCACCCGGGTTGGCGACGCTGGTGGGCTGCGGCCCTCCGGATGCAGTCGAATCCTTCAGACGCGCCATCATGTGGATTGTTAGACTAGCCCTGCGGCGTCCGTACACCTTCGTGGTGATGGCGATCTTGATCGCTGTCCTCGGAGGCTTGGCGTACGTCACGATGTCGACGGACATCTTCCCGGACATCAACATCCCGGTCGTCAGCGTGATCTGGTCGTACACCGGCCTTTCTCCCAACGACATGGAGAAGCGGGTCATCTACATCTCCGAGCGAGCCATGACGACCACGGTCAATGGCATCGAGCACATGGAGAGCCAATCCATGAGCGGCCTGGGGGTCATCAAGATCTACTTCCAGCCGAACGTCAAGATCGAGGAGGCCGTGGCCGAGGTAACCTCAATCCAGCAGACGGTCCTGCGGGTGCTCCCCCCGAACATCACGCCGCCACTTATCATCCGGT
>CAXUFU010000124.1:898-2935 GCA_964250275.1 uncultured Chthoniobacterales bacterium
CAAATCGCCGCCTCCAGCAAAACGCTTTCCGAAGAAGAGCTCTACGATTTCGATCTCAATTTTCTGCGCCAGCAGCTCGCGACCGTGCAGGGCGCCAGCGTGCCGCTGCCTTACGGGGGCAAGCCGGCCCAAGTCATGGTCGACATCAACTCCAGTGCCCTCTACGCCAAGGGGCTTTCCGCCACGGACGTCACCAACGCGCTCAATCTCCAGAACCTCATTCTGCCGGCGGGCACCGTAAAAATCGACCAGCGCGAGTATCTCGTGCAACTCAACAGCAGCCCGGCCGTCGTTTCCGCCTTCAATGACCTGCCGATCAAGGTGGTCAACGGCTCGACCGTTTACATGCGCGACGTGGCCCAGGTCCATGCCGGCTACGCGGTCCAGACAAACATCGTCCGGCTCAATGACCAGGCCGCCACGCTGATCAGCGTCTTAAAGAGCGGCGGTGCCAGCACGCTGGACATCGTCCAACGCATCAAGGCGCGTCTCGAACAAATCCGCCCCGGCTTTCCGACCGGCTTCGTCGCGGAACAGCTCTTCGACCAATCGATTTTCGTCACGGCGGCGGTCCAGGGCGTGGTCAAGGAGGCGCTCATTGCCGCCTGTCTGACGGCGACGATGATCCTGATTTTTTTGGGGAGCTGGCGTTCTACGCTCATCATCGGCGTGTCGATCCCGTTGTCGATTCTCACCTCCTTGCTGCTGCTCGATGCTCTCGGCTACACCCTGAACGTCATGACCCTGGGTGGCTTGAGCTTGGCGGTGGGCATCCTGGTGGACGACGCCACGGTGGAGCTGGAAAACATGCATCGCAATCTGGGCATCGACAACAAGTCGCTGACCAAGGCGGTGCTCGATGGCGCCCAACAGATCGCGGTGCCGGCGTTCGTCGCCACGCTCTCGATTTGCATCGTGTTCGTCTCGGTCGTCTTCCTCAATGGCCCGGCAAAGTTCCTCTTCGTGCCGCTCGCGCTCGCCGTCGTCTTTGCCATGATGATGAGCTACTTCCTGTCGCGGACTCTGGTACCCGTGATGGTGCACTTCCTCCTCGGGCCGGAAGTGGATCTCTACCGCGAAGAAGCGGCGGAGGAACAGGGTAGGAAAGGTGGCGGCGATCAGGGCCAACCTCCGGCCCGCCAGGAGAATGCCGCCGGCCAACCTGCCGCCGGCCAGAGAGACGGCCAACCGTCAGACGGTGCCAAGAACGGCGGCCCGCCGCCGGAAGGCGAGAAGAAAAAAGGCCCGCACAAGGACTGGATCTGGCGTTTCCACGAGCGGTTTAACCACGGCTTCGAAAACTTCCGCGAGCGCTACAGTGGGATGCTTGCTTGGGCGCTGGACAACCGCGGCCTCACCATCCTGTTTTTCCTCGTTCTTTTTGCGGTCTCCGCCTGTGTGATCCCGTTCATCGGCGAAGATTTCTTCCCCGCGGTGGATGCGGGCCAGTTCCGATTGCACGTACGCACGCCGGCCGGCACCCGCATCGAGCAAGCCGATGTCGTGTTCAGCCGCGTGGAACAGTACATCCGCACCATCATACCCAAGGATGAGTTGCGGCTCATGATCGATAATATCGGCCTGCCGGTCGGCGGCGTGAATCTGGCCTTTAGCGATAGTGCGACGATCGGCTCGACGGACGGCGAAATTCTGGCCGCGCTCAATCCCGACCACAAGACGTCCGTCTGGACTTTCGTGCGCCGGCTCCGGCGGGAACTGCCGGTGCGGTTTCCAGGCGTCGATTTCTATTTCCAGCCGGCGGATATCGTCAGCCAGATTTTGAACTTCGGGCTGCCTGCGCCGATCGATATCCAGGTAACTGGCCGCAGCCCGCAGAATTACCAAGTGGCGCAGGAGATCCAGGCGAAGGTCGCAAAGGTGCGTGGCGCCGTCGACGTGACCATTCACCAGTTGGTTGACGCCCCGCAGTTCGACGTGGATGTCGATCGCCAGCGCGCGATCGATCTCGGCCTGACCGAAAACGATGTGGCCAATTCGGTTCTGATCTCGTTATCGTCCAGCGGCCAGACGGCGCGC
>CAXUFU010000124.1:2945-5352 GCA_964250275.1 uncultured Chthoniobacterales bacterium
GACCGCGCCGACGTTCTGGCTGAATCCAAAAAACGGCGTGTCCTACCCGATCGTGGTGCAGACGCCGCAATACGAGTTGGATTCGATCAACTCGCTCGATAACTTGCCCATCATCGTCCCGGGGCTGGCGCAGCCGCAGTTGCTCAGCAATCTTTCCACCAACCGGCGCGACCGTGCGCCCGTCGTCATCAATCACTATAACGTGCAGCCCGTCTACGACATCTACGCGGATGCGCAGGACCGGGACCTGGGAGGCGTGTCGCAAGACATCAACGCGATCCTCGATCAGTATCAGCCGAAGCTGCCCTGGTACAAAACGGCGATCAAGAGCCTCCCGTTCTGCCATGACCTTTTTAAGCTGCCGCCGCCCAAGCTGCCGAAGGCCACGCTGTTGGCGGTTCAAGGCCAGGTGCAAAGCATGACTTCGGCGTTTTCCCGCCTGGGCCTCGGGATCATTTTTGCGGTCATGCTCGTTTATTTTCTGATGGTGGTTAACTTCCAGAGTTGGCTGGATCCGTTGATTATCATCATGGCGTTGCCGGGCGCTTTTTCGGGCATTCTCTGGATGCTGTTTTCGACGCATACGACCTTTAGCGTCCCCAGTTTGATGGGCACGATCATGTGCATCGGTGTGGCCACTTCCAATTCCATCCTGCTTATCACCTTTGCCAACGATGAGCGGCTGGAGCACAAGAACGCCTACGATGCCGCCTTGAGCGCCGGCACGACCCGGCTGCGGCCCGTGCTGATGACGGCGCTGGCGATGATCTTGGGTATGATCCCGATGTCGCTCGGTTTGGGCGAAGGCGGCGAACAAAATGCGCCGCTGGGCCGCGCGGTGATCGGCGGGCTGCTTTTTGCCACGGCGACGACGCTGTTCTTTGTCCCGGTCGTCTACAGCATCTTCCGTCGTAAAGATCTGGTGCCGATCCCGGAAGAAGACGCCGAACTGCTCTTTGCCGAAGACGAGCCCGAGCGCCAGATGGCCGTGGCCGCCGCGCATCGCGACGATCACCAGGGGCAAAACGGCGGCGCGAACGGGCGCAACAACGGCGGTGAGCGCAACCAAGCCGGACCGGACGGCAGGAGCGGCGCGCCCAACGGCGCCGGCCACGCCGACGCCGGCGGTCTTTCTTAGCCTGCGGTGTCCCAAGGCTTCATCTACGTTTACTTTCCCAAGGAACCTTATGGCAACCGATCAACGGGATGACCCCTCCACGCAGCGGCGCACAGATCCCGCGGGCAAACCGCCGGACCGGCCCCCAGCCGGGCGGGAAGGCAAACGCGGTGGCCTGGGCTGGTTCTTTATCATCGCGATCGGCTTGGCGGTCGTGCTGGCGATCCTGGCGCTGATTGGCTTCTTTTCGCTGCACGGCCGCAACCAGCAAAACCAGCAGACCAGCGAGGCGCAGAGCGCTGGACAGCACACGGTGCAAGTTTTCAAGCCGACGCACTCGCCGCCATCGTTTGAGTTCAGCCTGCCGGGGGCGGCCGAGGCATTGACCCAAGCCACTCTTTATGCCCGGGTCAACGGCTACCTCAAACAGCGGATTGTGGACATCGGCGACCGCGTCCATGCAGGGCAGTTGCTCGCGGTGATCGATGCGCCGGATCTGGATGCGCAACTCAATCAAGCCCGGGCGCAACTCGAGCAATATCGCGCCGCCCAGAGCATCGCCGACGTCACTTACCAGCGGGAAAAACGGCTGCTCGAGCAGAAGGTTGTCAGCCAGCAGGAGCACGATCAGGCTCTGGCCACGTTCGACCAGGCGGTCGCCAACGTGAAGGCGGCAGAGGCCAACGTGCAAAACCTCAGCGTGGAGCAGGGGTTTGAAAAAATCACGGCCCCCTTCGATGGCGTGATCACCGCGCGGCTGCTCGATGAAGGCGCGCTGATCGCGATTGGCGGCAGCACGACCGCGCCCGCGATTTACACTCTGCAACAGGTCGACGTCCTACGCGTCTTTATCTACGTGCCGCAGGTCTACGTGGCGAACGTGCAGGCGGAACAACCGGTTGAGGTCACCGCGGTGGAGTACCCGCAGAAGGTGTTCCGTGGCGTGGTCACGCGCGTAGCGGACGCGCTAGATCCGACGGCGCGCACGGAGCGGGTGGAGATCCAGCTCCCGAGCGAAGGCGGCAAACTGCTGCCGGGCATGTACCTGACAATCCGCTTTAAGGTCGCGCAAGCAGAGCCCGCGCTCATCGTGCCCGCCGATGTCGTCGATATCCGGCGCGAAGGGCCGCGCGTCCAGATCGTGGATGCGAACCAGCGTATCGAGTGGCGCGCGGTGACGCTGGGGCGGGATTTTGGAAAGACGATCGAGATTCTGGCCGGCTTGCGCGGAGACGAGAACCTGGCGGAGTACCCGAATACCAATCGCCGCGACGGCGACAAGGTTGAGAT
>CAXUFU010000124.1:5379-6505 GCA_964250275.1 uncultured Chthoniobacterales bacterium
CTGACAATGCCGCGTCAAAAGCGCTGTAGTGCCAGTTGTAGGGCGGGCGCTTCGCCTGCCGTTGCTGGCGCTTTACGGCCGATGAAGCGCGGCTTTTGAACCGACGTGGGGCACGCCAGGGCTTCGCGCACCTTTCAAGACAGTCAGGAACGGCTCGGAGAGCCCGTCCCTACCTTGGTTTTGGATGCCGCTTCGGGGCAGAGGTTAGCGTCAGATCTTCGGTTCCGCAGCGGCTTGCTGCTCGCCAACGAAATGCCTGTATACCGCCACCGCGCCGTAGATGAAGAGAGCGGGCCGGGCCAAAGAGAGCAGCAGACGCACGATCAACCCCAAAATCGCCCCCAATGGCAACAAGCGCAGCACGAATCCGGCGCCCACGGCCGAAAGCACCGCCTGGGAGGGATTGTCGCGCACGTACTGTTCAGTTTGCGCGTGGAAATCGGTGAAGCGTTGTTTGAGATCGCTCATATCGCCATTGATAAAAGAGCCGGGGATTTCTTGGAAGTCTTTGATGTCTGCCATAACGCCTCAGAATCGCGGCGAACCGATATATTGAGCGTGTGAAGCAACCTAAAACCCTACCGCGCCCGCGAATGCGGGATTGCTTCTGCTTCCAAGCGCGCGAAAATGTCTGCCAAGTGCGCCCGGTCACGCGTCTCGATGGTGCACAGGACGCTGACCGCGAAAACATCCGAGCCGGTGAAGGCGCGTTCGTGGACGATTTCCTTGATGCTCGCGCCGCAATCGGCAATCAGCTTGGTTAGTCCCGCCAAGCCGCCAGGCCGGTCGCTGATGACCGCCGAAAATCGGCACAGCCGGCCATCGGCCACGAGCCCTCGCTCGATCACGCGGCTCAAAATGGCTGGATCGATGTTGCCGCCGCAGAACGGCAGCACCACGCGCTTGCCTGCCAGTTCAGGAAGCTTGCCGGCCAGGCACGCCGCCAAACCCGTGGCGCCCGCCCCTTCCACGATGGCTTTCTCCAGCTCGACGATGCGGAGGATAGCCAACGCAATCTCGTCCTCGCTGACCGTCACGAGGCCATCCAGCCGGGCCTGCGCAATCGGCAGAGCGTTCGCGCCGATGTCCGGGACCGCCAGGCCGTCGGCCAGCGTCGCGTGGCAGG
>CAXUFU010000124.1:6515-7267 GCA_964250275.1 uncultured Chthoniobacterales bacterium
TTTCCACGGGCGCGCCGAACGCCGCGGCCGCGGCAAACTTGCAAGCGCCGTCCGGTTCGACGCCGAAGATTTGCACGTCCGGTCGCAGAGTTTTCACGGCCAGAGCCAGGCCCGCCAGCAGCCCGGCGCCGCCCACCGGCACCACGATTGCGTCCACGTCCGGCACCTGAGCGAGGATCTCGAGCCCCATCGTGCCCTGGCCGGCGATGATGGCGGGATCGTCGTAGCCGTGGATGTAGGTGAGTCCTTGCGCGGCGGCCAGCCCACGCGCGTGCTCTTTCGCCTCGAGAAAACTGGCGCCATGCAACTGCACCTGGGCGCCGAGCCGCTGGCAGGTGTTGATCTTGATCAGCGGCGCAAAGCGCGGCATGACCACGGTCACTGGAATGGAGAGCAGCCGGCCGTGGTAAGCCAGCCCGAGCGCATGGTTGCCCGCCGAGGCCGCGATGACGCCCCGTTTCGCCGCGGCCGGCTCGAGCAAAAGCAGGGCGTTGCGCGCGCCGCGTTCTTTGAAACTGCCGGTGCGCTGCAAGTTCTCCAGCTTGCAAAAGAGCCGCATCCCGGTGATCTCCGAGAGCGGAATCGATTCCGGGCAGGGCGAGACGTACACCGCGCCCGCGATGCGCGCGCGGGCTGCCTGGATATCAGCGAAAGTGACGGCTTCCACCGGGCCAATATGCGTCATTCGCGTCCGTATGCTAACCTTACCATACGGGATGATGGAGCCAGTTTCACAAGCGTCGGTTGAGGAC
>CAXUFU010000125.1:0-5273 GCA_964250275.1 uncultured Chthoniobacterales bacterium
CGACGGTCATAGACCGCCGCTACAGCCGGAGCATTTGCCGGCCACAGTTTTGCTCCATGCGCTTTAGACTAGCTATCACGCAACAGGTGGGCCGGATTGACGGCCAAAGCTTTCGAGGCAGGCACAGCGGAGGCCAAAAGACCCAGCAAAGCCATCGTCATGACCACACCACCCAGGATAACGGGGTCTTGCGGGTCCGCTTCATACACCATGCTCCGCCAGAGCTGATCGGTAAAAACGCCCGAGAACAACCCCGCTAAAGCTCCGAGGCCAAGCAAAACCAGCGGCCGCCCCACCGCCGCGCTCAGTACACGCCACCTCGGCGCGCCCAGCGCCACCCGGATGCCAAGCTCTTTCATCCGGCGGCTCACGTTGTAGGCTGCCAGGCCGAAGATGCCCGTCAGCGCCAGCATTGCTGCCAGTACCCCGATCACGCCCAAAGCCACGGTCGCAGTCCAGGCCGGAAACAACTCGAGTCCCAATGCGTCCGGCCAGCTTTGCACCGAGACCGGTGTGTCCGGCACGAGGCTGGCAAGGGTGTGCTCCAGCAGCGCGGTCATCTCGTGCCGCGTCCGCGGGGAACGCACCACGAAAACCGCGTTCTTTGGCTCAGCTTGCAACCACGGCAGATACGCCACCGGTTGGTTTGTCTCCTGCATGTCGTGATACTTGCCGTCTTCCACGATTCCCACGACTTCCGTCAAATGGCCCGCCACGATGAACCGCTGCCCAAGCGCGGAATCATTCCCCGCTAACTTCCGGCCGAGCGCGGCGTTTACGACGGCTACAAACGGTGTTTGCGCGGTATCGTGGGCAGACACATCCCGCCCGTCCAAGAGCCGGGTGCCCGCGGCCTCCAGGTAGCCCGGTGACATGGCAAACACGTAGGGCGAGAGCATCGCGTGGTCGAGCGTGAACTCGGTCGTTCCTGGGGGAAAGATGGGTACCCCGTGCAATCCGCCGGTCATAGGCACGCGGTTCACCACCCCGGCCGCCGCGACCCCAGGCAGGTTGCGCACCGCTTCGAGCATGGCCTGCTCTCTGACGAGGACAGCATTGCCGCCCGGTTCGAGTTGGCTCAAGTCGGCTTCGGCCAAGAGCGCACCCTGCGGTTGGAAGCCGAGCGGCGTGTGCAGCAGGCGCACCATGCCGCGCACCGCCACCAGCGAAGCAGTCACCAGCAGCGTACAAATCGCAATCTGCACCCCCACCAACAGATCACGCACGGCGAGACCGCGAAGAGACCCTAGCCCAACGGGTTCACTCTTTAGGGCCTGCGCGGGATGGCTTTGCCAAATCTGCCGCGCCGGAGCCAGGCCAAAAAGCAGCGCACTGGCCAGGGTCAAAAGCAGCGCGCACAAGTACACCCGTTCATCCATCCCGACCGCCAAATGGCCATACGGCGATTGCCACCGGTTCAGTACGCCCAGCAGCAGGCTGGCCGTCCATAAACCCGCCGCGCCGCCCAGCAGCGACACGACCAAGGCTTCGGTCAAAAGTTGCCGCACTAACCTTCCCCGGCTCGCTCCCAAAGCGATCCGGATCGCCAGCTCCCGCTGACGGTCCGCCGCGCGCGCCGCAAACAGGCTCGCCAGGTTAGCGCAGGCCGCCGCCAGCACCAGCAGCGCCAGCACCGTGACACTGTAAAGAAACCCGCGGACCACATCGCCATCGTCCCCGTAGAGTCCCGGGTGGATCAGCCGCAATGATACTCCCTGATCGGTGCGCGGGTATTCCTGCGCTAATTGGGCGGCAATCATGTTCAGGTTCTGGGTCGCCTGACGGGGCGACACGCCCGGTTTGAGCCGTCCAATCACCGTAACCGCGGTCACATCCCGGCTCGACAGGTAATCCCACCCTTCCACCGGCGCGGCATTCACCATGGGAATCCAATAATCCGGCCACACAAATTGCTCCATGCCGTGGAACTCTGCCGGAGCCACGCCGAGCACCGTGAACGGTGCTTTGTTGAGTTGCACACTCACGCCGATAACGCCGGGATCAGCATTGAACTCGCTACGCCAGAGCCGATCACTCAACACCACGTACGGCGCGGAACCCGGTCCATTTTCATCCGCCGCCTGGAAGAACCTGCCCATCTGCGGGTGGACCCCGAGCAACTCGAAATAGTTGCCGGTGGTTTCGATGCCCGACACGTTCCGGACGGAGTGTCGCCAGCTCAGCCTCGCTTGGGAGTACCCGTAGTAGCCCGCCATGCCGCTGAAAGCGGTGTTGCGCTGCTGGAAATCCCGGAAAGCAAGGTACGAGGTGGTCAGCAGCCGTCCCTTGGCCCAAGCCTGGTGGCGAACCTGATACAGGCTGGCTGGATCGGTTACTGCCAGCGGGTGCAAAAGAACCGCGTTAACCACACCGAAGACGACGACGTTTGCCCCAATGCCGAACATCAAACTCAAGACTGCCACGAGCGTGAAAGCAGGCGATTTCCAGAGCACGCGGACGGCGTAACGCCCGTCCCGCAGCAGATCCTCCAACAGCGGAAAGCCCGCCTCCGCGTGGTAGTCCGCGCTCACCGTTTCCAACGCGCCAAATTTCAGGCGGGCTCCGCGCCTGGCTTCCTCGGGTGTCAGGCCCGCCCGGATATTCTCCTCCGTCAGTGCGGCGAGGTGCCCCTCGATTTCCTCTTGGAGCCGGGCGCTGCCGTGACGCTGGAAAATGGAGTTCAGGAGCCGCCGGCACCAGCGGGGCAGGAACTTCATGCCAGGTCCTCCGCTTTCACCGCCAGGAACCGGGCCATGATCGCGGCCGTCTGCTCCCAGGTGTGCTTTTCGGCTCGCAGGAGTTTGCGCCCCGACCCCGTCAGCCGGTAAAAACGCGCCCGGCGGTTGTTTTCCGAAGGTCCCCACTCCGAGGCGATCGCCCCTTCCTGTTCCAACCTGAGCAGCAAGGGATAGAGAGTGCCCTGGTTGACGGCCAGAAGATCGCCACTGATCTGCTCAATGCGGCGCGCGACGCCGTACCCGTGCAAGGGTCCCAGGACATCGAGCGTTTTGAGGACCATCAGCGCGAGGGTGCCTTGCTGCACGTCTTGTTTGTGTTTCATGTGGCTCCTGTTTTCGTTTCCTGTTGTTTTTCCAGAGGAAGGTAAACCGTTCCTTTAGGAATACAACAGGTGATACTCGGTTTTGCACGAGCAATGCCACTCTTCCGAGGCGTCTTCCCGCGTGCCCAAACCGTTCACCTGTCGGCCAGGAGACACTTAACCGACCGGCCGCGATCCTAGGATCAGGATGTCGACCAATTGGCGAGCGCTTTGCTGCCAGTTGGCACCGGCCCCGACGCTGGCAACACCAACCAGCGCGCGCAGCAGGTCGATCGCATCCAGATCCGCGCGGATGTCGCCGCTCTGCACCGCGCGTTTGACCAACCCACGAATGGCTCCCCAAATCTGGCTGTAGGAAGCTTCGTAGACTTGATGCGGATCATCGACCAAGATGCTGAGTGCAGGCGCGATGATTTTCTTCTCGGCGAGATAATCGACGAACAACATCATCCAAGCCCGCACCGCTTCGACCGGCGGCAGCGTTTCGGCGAAGTCCGCCGCGGCCATCGCCAGCTTTTCCGCCGCCGCTCGATACACCGCCTTCAACAAGTCCTCGCGTGAAGCGAAATGGCGGTAGAGCGTTCCGGACCCCACGCCGGCCTGTTTGGCGATCTCGTCGAGACTGGCAGTCGCCCCAAACCTGGCAAACGCCTCTTTCGCCACGACCAGAATGCGCTCGCGGTTTTGCCGCGCGTCGGCACGCTGTTTTCGCTCGCTCATGGAAAAAGTCTTGCAAACGGAGACTGTCTCCGCTTAAACTCTCAATCGGAGAATGTCTCCGTTTAGCAAACGCGTCAAACATTGCCGAACTGAAGACCGCTCTCCACAACCATTAACCAAGGAGAAATTATTCATGCGTGTTTTTGTCACCGGAGCCACCGGGTTCATTGGGTCCTCACTCGTTAAGGAACTGACCGCTGCCGGAAATCAGGTGCTCGGCCTGTCGCGTTCCGAGGCGGGCGCTCAAGCCCTGGCTGCCAGCGGAGCCGACGTACTGCGGGGCACGTTGGAAGACCTCGCCGCCCTGAAAAGCGGCGCTGCGGCAGCAGATGCCGTTGTGCACCTGGCTTTCATTCACGACTTCTCAAAATTCCAGGAGAACTGCGAGATCGACAAACAGGCCATCGAAGTTCTGGGATCGGTCCTGGCCGGTTCCGCGCGGCCCCTCATTGTCACCGCGGGGGTAGCCGGCTTGGCTGGGCCGGGGCAGTTTGCGACCGAAGACGACGAAGTGCCGGCGCACCACCCGTTCCCGCGGGTTTCCGAGCAGGCGGCTCTGTCGTTAAAGGGCGTCAACGCCTCGGTCATGCGCCTGCCGCAAGTGCACGACCCGGTCAAACAAGGGTTGGTCACCTATCTCGTCGCCGTCGCGCGTCAGACCGGCGTTTCAGCTTACGTGGGAGAAGGGCGCCACCGCTGGGCAGCCGCGCACGTGTCCGATGTGGCCCGACTTTACCGGCTGGCGCTCGAAAAGCATGAAACCGGCGCGAGGTATCATGCGGTGGCCGAAGAAGGCGTGCCGCTGCGGGACATTGCCGAAGCCATTGGCCGCGGCTTGAAGATTCCGGTGGTTTCTCTGACGCCCGAAGAGGCGGCCGCCCATTTCGGCTTTCTAGCTATGTTTGCCGGCGCCGACCTGATGGCGTCCAGCGAAAAGACGCGCCGCACTCTGGGCTGGAATCCAACCGGGCCAGGGCTGCTTGCCGACCTCGAGCAAATGGATTACTCCCCGACTGCCGGGTGAGGCCAGGCATCGCGATTCGCCCGGCGTTCAAGGCCGGGTGTCATCCCTCGCTTGAGCTTCCTATCGGCTCGCTCCTGGCTTACGAGCGACTGGGTCAATAATTGGAGCAGGTCCAGCTTTCGGAGAATGCCGTGCGGGATGTGCGCGCCGTCTGTCTGGCGTTTGTCACCTTTGCCCTGGATCATCCCGGCCACTTCCGGTGATGTTCCGCAACGACCTGGTCAACCGCGAGGATGCCCGTTTTTCGCCGACCGGCCGCAGGCTTGCAGTGCTGCTAAGTCGAGCCGTGGCCACCTGTCCAAAGACGCAAACCGGTGACAATGGATTGCTCCCCGGCTGCCTAAAGCCTCGCGTGAATTGTGGGGGAACGGCCCGCGCACGTTCCGAGCCCCATCCGTTATACCGATGAAAGGGGATCGCGGGAGTGCCGGCGGCCAGCGGCCGGCAAACTCGCGGCCATTTGGGGGA
>CAXUFU010000125.1:5283-7261 GCA_964250275.1 uncultured Chthoniobacterales bacterium
TTTTGATGACGATGTCCCCGGGCATGAGCGGGTCATCCAGGCGGGCCCGCCAGAACGCGTTGACAGCCGGCAGCCTGTCAGGACCAGACAACGAACGCATTTCCCGCCATCAGGTTGCCGTTGACGATGAAGATCATTCAGGACCAGAAACTGGCTGTCGTGGGCGCCGGCCCGGGAGGCCTCACCCTGGCCAGGCTCCTGCAGATGCGCGGCGCCGACGTTACCGTCTACGAGCGGGACACCGGCAGAGCCGCGCGGCACCAGGGCGCTACCCTGGACCTGCACGACGACTCGGGATTAAAGGCTCTGCGCGCGGCGGGTTTGATGGACGCGTTTCACGCGAACTATCGGCCCGGCGCCGATCGGCTGGTCATCATGGATCAGCATGCCCAAGTCATCCTGGAAGAGTTCTCCAGCGCTAACCTCGACGTCGCGCGACCGGAGATCGATCGCGGGCCACTCCGGGATTTGCTGATCGACTCGCTGGCCGCGGGCACCGTTATCTGGGGCAGCCAGCTTACCTCACTGGTACGGGCCAATGGCCAGGTGCGCCTGCAATTCTCCGACGGGACAAGCACCTCGGCCGATCTCGTCGTCGCTGCCGACGGTGCCAATTCCAAGGTCCGTCCCTATCTCACACCGATTAGGCCCCTCTACTCTGGTGTCACCGTTGTGGAAGGCATGGTGGATGATTCCGCCACGGCTACTCCCGAGCTGCATCGGTTGCTCAACCAGGGCAAGATTTGCGCGCTGGGAGATGGAAAGAGCCTCTTTGTCATTTCCAAAGGTAACGGCAGTCTCTCGTTTTACACCGGCCACAGAGCCGCCGAAGCATGGGCGCGCACCTGCGGCATTGATTTTACGAGCCGAAGCCGCGTGCTGCACTGGTTCAAGGGGGAATTTTCCGGCTGGAGCGAGCAGTGGGACGCGCTGTTCGAAAACGCTCAACCCTGCTTTGTGCCGCGACCGCAATACTACTTCCCCTTGGACCAGACGTGGGAAGCAAAACCTGACCTGACCCTGCTCGGGGACGCTGCCCATGTGATGCCGCCTTACGCGGGTGAAGGCGTGAACATGGCGATGCTCGACGCCTTGGAGTTGGCGGAAAATCTACTCGACGGTGCTTTCTCCGACACACGCTCGGCCATTGCGGACTACGAGGGGAAGATGCGGGCCCGGACCTCGGAAGTGACCAGGGTCACCCTGGAGCAAACGGAAAGTTTTCATGCGCTGAGCGCGTTGGCAGACATCACCCGTTTCTTTGCGGCGCATGCCAGGCAAAACAGTCCGGTTTGAGCCGGGACGCAGCGGCGATCCGTTGGGCAAAATACCCTGCCACGGCGGGCGGAGACGCCCGGCCTCCCCGGGGAACGATGCTACGGTGAGATCAAGTTGAGGTGCGACTGCTCGTTCCCCAGCGCCACCGCATCCAAGCGCGGAGCGCCTACCTGCTTTGGCGCGGCAGGAGCTTTTGCCGGGGGGATCATCGCCGGGGTGCCACCTTGCCAGCCACCGCCCAGGGCGCGCACCAAGGCTACCGTCGCGGCGTAACGTCCTTGGAGCGTCTGTGCGGCGTCGAGTTGGATGGAAAGCAAGCTGCGCTCGGCATCAACCACGTCGAAGTAATCCACCGCTCCTTTGCTGTAGCGATCGTTGGTCAGGTCGAGCACGTGCTGGGCGCTCTGAGCCGCGCGGTTCTGCGCTTCGGACTGCGTGGCGCGGCCGCGCAAATCGGCCAGGGCGCTCTCGGCATCGCGGAAGGCGCTCAAGACGACATTGCGATACGAGGCGGAGGCCTGGCGATAGACCGCGCGGGCAGCGCGCAGATTGGCTTCGTTGCGGCCGCCTTCAAAGATCGGGATGCTGATGGTCGGCATCACGCGCAAGTCGCGGCTGCTGGCTTCGAAAAATTGATTGTAGTTGCTGCTCTCCAAAGCGGCGCTGCCCTGGATGGTGAAGGTCGGCAGCTCCTGGGCTC
>CAXUFU010000126.1:0-7231 GCA_964250275.1 uncultured Chthoniobacterales bacterium
TCGTCAAACAGGATCTGCATGACAATGGGTGTGCGGTGCTGCACATCGTTTTTGGCAACACCGCCGTACAGTTGTTACCCTTCCTATCGTTGCCGGAGAGGGTTTTGCCGGTGATTGTGTCGTTCCACGGCGCGGACGTCCTGGTTGAGATGGACAAGCCGGCGTACCGTCGCGCCACCCTCGATGTTTTGGGCCGCGTGGATTTGGTGCTCGCACGTTCCCAGTCACTGGCGGACTCGCTCCTCGAGTTGGGCTGTCCGCCGGAGAAGATACGCCTGAACCGGACAGGGATCCCGTTGCAGGATTTTATCTTCCGCGAACGGACTTGGCCGGCGGATGGACAGTGGAAGCTGCTCCAGGCTTGCCGGCTCATCCCGAAGAAGGGGCTCAAGACGACGTTACGCGCTTTCGCGATTTTCCGGCAAGCGTATCCTCATGCCATTCTCGTTCTCGCCGGTGATGGGCCGCAAGAGGCAGAATTGCGGCGGCTGAGCGATGAACTCGGAATTGCTGCCAGCGTGGAATTTACCGGCTTCCTGAAGCCCGAGGAACTCGCCCGGCGGCTCTACGCGGCACACATCTTTTTGCACCCGAGCGAGCTTGGCGCCGATGGCAACCAGGAAGGCGTGCCCAATGCCCTGCTCGAAGCGATGGCCACGGGTCTGCCGGCGTTTGCCACCTGGC
Source organism: uncultured Chthoniobacterales bacterium (assembly GCA_964250275.1). Lineage (GTDB taxonomy): Bacteria > Verrucomicrobiota > Verrucomicrobiia > Chthoniobacterales > SZAS-18 > CAXUFU01. Next base: position 685 of record CAXUFU010000126.1, read on the forward strand.
ACGGCGGTATCCCGGAGGCGATCGAGCACGGCGTGAGCGGCTGGCTGGTGGCCGAACGGGATCATGCGGCGTTGGGCGAGGCATTGTGCGAACTTGCGGCGGCGCCGGAGCGCTTGACTGCCATGGCCGCGGCCGGGGCCCAGGCGGTGGCGGAGAAGTTTGAGTTGCACGCTCAGGCGCGAAAGTTGCAGGAGTATTATACGGAAGCCATTCAGGAAGCCTGGATCAGTGATCCGGATCGCTGAAATGGCCTCCGGTCATGAAGCTCGAAAAAATCATCTCTCTCGCCAGCAGCCCGGTGCGATTGCGCCTCCTGGCCATGATCCGCTCGCTGCGGCAGACCGGTTGCGACTTGCCGGTGCTCGTCATCCCCTACGATGACCAGCCCGTGAGCCGTTTCGCCTTGCCCGCGGGCTGCGCATGGTGGGAGCTGCCGGAGGTACTGGCCTGGGCGCGGGAGATCGGCGCGCACCCGATGGTGCGGAAATACCAGTGTTTTCTCACCGGTAATTACCAGTACGTCGATTCCGACGTCATTTTTCTGCGGAACCCCGTCGACGTACTGGCGTCTGAAACCGGTTTCGTGGCCTCCTGCGGGCACTGGCGCAATCCCGAGCACACGACGACCGACCAGACGGAAGCGATTTTCCGCCGGCACTCGACCAATTGGCAGAGCCGGATTTTCAATGCCGGACAATTCGCCTGCGACCGTCCGTTGTTCCCCAACTTCGCCGCTTTGCGTGCGGCGGTCGAAGATCCCGCGCACGTTGCCTCGGTGCTCGACCCGATCACCGAACAACCCGGCATCAATCTGCTGCGGCTGCTTTCGGGGGTGCCAATGAGCAACCTGACGGTGCCGCCGGTGAATATGGAATCCACCTGGGCCGGCGATTATCTCACCGGGGATTTTGCTCACGCCTGGCAAGTAGAGAAACCCGGCGAAGCCGACGGCCGGCAGCCGTATCTCATCCACTGGGCCGGCATGCCGATGGACCGGCAACTGGCGATCCACCAGCTCTTTTATGCCCATCTCTCCGGCGCCGAACGCGCCGAATGGGACGAGCAGGTGCGCACCCGGGCGGCGGCTCCCGTGGCGCTACGCACCCGTTTGCGCCGCTGGAAGAACCGCGTGCAAAAGGCGGCTGCGGCCTTGCGCAGCGCCTGAGCCTCCAAGAAAAGGTAGAGATGGGTCTCCGACCCGGTCCCAATTTGTCTGGCAGCGGGCGCACCAGATCAGTTGGTGCGACCCATCGACTCAGCACGTCAGCCAGACAGCATGGGACCGGCTCGGAGAGCCATCCCTACCTCTTTTTTGGATTATAACGCCCCGGCGGGCTCGCCGACGTAACACTTGGCCAGCAACTCTGCGACCAACGTCTCCATCTCTCCCGCCAGGGAACCCACCTTGCGCGACAAATACGTGTAAACGACCAACGTCGGGATCGCGATGGCCAAGCCGAAAATCGTCGTATTAAGCGCTTCGGCGATCCCGAGCGCCACGCCAACGGTGTCAGCCGAGGTGATGCCCGTGCCCAGATTCGAGAAGACGCCGACCAACCCCGAAATCGCGCCGAGCAAACCCAGCAACGGCGAAATGCCGACGATCAACTCCAGCACCGCCAGGCCCTTTTCCAGTTGCATCAGCTCGCGGCGCGCGGCGGTTTGCACGACCTCCGCGTTCTCCTCCCGCGGACAATCCATGTGCAGCAACGCCGCCTTTGTGATCCGCGCCAGCGCCGCCGGATTGTCCCGCACCAGTAACCAAAGATGGCCCGTATCGGTGGCGGGCGGGAGCGCCAGCAGCGCGGACCGCAGAAAGCGCGGCAAGACATTGCGCCGCCGGAGCGCCAACGAGCGGCGAATCGCCACCACGCTGGCCACCACCGCGCACGCCGCCAGCGGCACCATGAAAGGCCCCCCTTTTTCGAGGAACTCCAGGAGATAATCCGAGACGACGTTCGCGACTACGCTTCTCATCAATATTCTGAGAAATCGAAGTCCATGTCCATCTGGTTGGCGTCTAGCGTGGCGGCGACGTCCGGCGGGATGGGCGGGATCTCCGCCTCCGTGATCGCGTCCATGGAAATATCCGCCAGCACACCATTGGCTTTGCCCGACACGACCCGCACGTCGTGCACGTGACCGTCCGCAGCGATGATGAAGTGGATCTTGACCGAACCGACGCTGATCAGGTCCGCCTTTTGCGCCACATAGTAATACCAGCGCATACCCACCTGATCGGAAACCGCTTTTTGATAACGGCCAAACGGCGTCCCCAGCGCCGCCGGTGAAGAACGGCCGCGGTTGCTGATGGAGCCCGCCATCCGCGTCTGGATCGTCTCAGGCTGATAACCGGGCCGCTTGGGCAAGCCGCGGCTGGTCGTCGTGGAAGGCGTCGCGGGCGAGGTGACGGACTCACGCGCCAGTGGCTGCGCCTCGGGCGGCGGCGGCGTCTCGGATAAAGAGGGAAACTCGTCCGGCGTGGCCTGCGGGATCGGCGAAGGCTGCGGCTTGAGCGAGGCGAGTTCCCCGGTCGGCGCCGGGGTAGGCTGCGGTTGCGCGGACGGCTTGGATTTGGAGTCGGGCGCGGAAGTCTTGGTCTTGGGATGTTGCAGCTTATCCTTGGCCGGCTCCGCGGAGTTAGTGGCGGCAGCCGGTGCCGCCGAGGCCGCATCCGTGGCCACCTTGTCCAGCCGGAAAGGGCGGGTATCGAAATCGAACTCCGGGATGTCCTTGCCCTGGGTGGTCGGCAATGGTTTATCGCCGGCCGCGGCCAGCTCGCTCGCGGCTTGCGTGTCCTTGTCCGACTGGAAATCCGGCTTGTCCGGTGGCTTGTCCGCCAGTTGTTCGTCGAGGGTACGAATGTAAGGCGCCGCGCGCGACTTGTCCGCGCTCGCGAGAACGCTGTGTTCCGGGGGCGGCGTCGACTTCGTGATCGTCAGCCGAAAGGGAGCGGATTTGGCGGGCAGCCGGCCTTTCGGCCAGTGCGGTAGCGCCCAGGCCAGCAGTAAAAGGAACAGGATGTGGATCAACAGCGCCAACGCGACGGCGAGGGCGATTTTGGCCGCGCGCGGCACCTCCGGCCGCCTGGTTTTACGAGTAACGAGCGTCGGCATGGAAGCGGATCAGGGCTCACTCATACTCCGTCCTCCGGGCACGGTCAAAAGCTGCCGTGGCCGCTTGCCTGCTCCCCTATTGGGAGCGACCGCCGGAACAGGCCCTACCAACGCCAAGACGCCCTCCGGATGCTTCCAAAGGGCGTCCCTTGACCGGGGCGCTGAAGTGAAGAGTTTAGTCCCGGAAGGTGCGAGTCGTGACGATGGACTTCGTGGTGCCGCTCGGGTCGACGGAGAGGGTCCGGGTGACGACGAACCCGAGAGCGTCTTCTTCGACGCGGAGATCGTTGGTGCCGGCGCCCGTCGCCGGGAGATAGGCGTTGCTGATCACGTTCACATCCGCCGCGTTCGTCTCGAGCGTGCGCAAGGTCCCGGTTACGCCAGCCGCGGTGGTGAAGGTGCCCGAACCGAAGAAGCCGCCCTTGACCTTGTCGACGGTCTTGTTGGAAGTGAACTCGGCCGTGCTGCCAAAGTCCGTGTGGCTGTACGCGACAGTGTAGGAATCGTTTGCGGGATTGGTCACCTTGGTGGTGATGTCCGTGCTGGTCGCGTGGTCGCTCTTGCGCGTGTAGACCACCGTGTCAGTCTTGGAGTCGCCATTGGTGGCGACCGTTTCGACAAAGGTGCCGTCGTTGCCATCGTTGGAGTGGAAGTTGCCTTTGATGGTCTTCATTGTCTGCGCGAACGCCGCGCCGGAGCTGAACAACAGGCCAAACGCGGCAAAGGCGGCTACGGCCAAGGGGTTTACACTGCGGGGGAGGAATGACTTTTGCATGCTTGTTTAAAGCCGCAGCCAGGCCAAAAGTTGCGCGCCAGGCTAAGATTTCCGCCAGATTCTGCTTTTCACACTGGGCCGGCCGGCCGGCGTTGGCGCCAGGAAACCGCCTTTGGCAGCCTTTCCGGGCTGCCTTGGCAAAGCTCCCAATCCAAGCTAAGGGTGGAGCGGTTGGCCTCCGCGCCGCCTCTTAACCCATGGATAGACAAGCCTGGATCGCCATCACTTTCTGTATCGTCGGCCTGGTCGCGTGGCAGATTTATTTCGCGCCCAAGGTGGCGCCGGCGGCGAGCCCGAAAACCGCGAGCCCGCTGACAGCCCAGGGGTCACCGGCGTCTTCCGCGTCGCCTGCCCCGGAAGCGCCGCTGCTAACTTCCGGCAAGCCGGAAATCGTCGTCGACGCCAAGGAGGCCGCGCCCGCTCCGGCCATCACGGTGGCCGAGCAAATCCAGACGATTCACACCCCGCGCATCGACCTGTCCTTCACCAACCTCGGCGGCGGCATCGTCGAAGCCATTCCCCTGGGGCACGCGAACCTGGCGGAGAACGGCGAGAACGTCAAACTCAACCACGCCGGCCATATCCCCATCGGCGCGCTCAGTGTGCAGGCCGGGGCCGATGAACGTTTGCCCTACGAGATTCATCGCGACGGCGACACCGTCATCTGCGAACGGACCGAGCCGAACGGCGTGAAGATCAGCAAGGTTTTCTCGCTCGATTGGCAGGGCAATCCCAAGCAGATTCCCGCGGTCGATCTGCGGGTGACTTTTACCAACACGGGCGCCCAGCCGTACCACAACGCCGGCTACTACATCTACGCCGGCTCGGCCGCCCCTATCCATCGGCGGGATCTGCCGACGTACACGTCTTTCGATTGGCTCGAGGACGGCCGCTACCACACGGATCACGCCACCTCGTTCGATGCCGGCCGCATTCCGCTCGTCGGCGTGCAGACCCGCCCCGCCCGCGAGATCATCACCGAGCCGGTGACCAAGGCCGCCTGGATCGCGGTCAAGAACCAGTTTTACGCCACCATCGTCGCTCCTCTGCCGCCGGCCGGCGCCACCGAAGCAGCGGCGAGCGGCATTTGGGCGCAACGGTTCGATCTCGCGCTTTCGCCCGCCGACGAGGCGCAGGGGTTGGCTCCCTTGCACGGGGTGGACGCCGCCCTGAAGATGCCTGAGCTGCAACTGGCGCCGGGCCAGACGGCCGTGCAGGACTTCCAAATCTACACGGGCCCGAAGTACTACAGCCGGCTGGAACGCCTCGGCCACGAGCAGCAGGAGGTGATGGACTTCGGTAAGTTCAAGCTGGTGAGCATTACGCTGTTGTACCTGATGAACCTGTTCAAGAGCGTGTTAGGCAACTACGGCCTGGCGATCATTCTGCTCACCCTGCTGGTCAAGACAATCCTGTTCCCGCTGCAGAACAAGGCGAACAAGTCGATGAAACGCATGTCCATCCTCGGCCCGAAGATGACGGAACTGCGCGAGAAATACAAAGAGGATCCGGCCCGGCTCAACACCGAGACGATGAACCTGTACAAGGAGTACGGGATCAATCCCCTGGGCGGTTGCCTGCCCATGGTCGTACAGATGCCGATCTTCTTCGGCTTTCTCTACATGCTCTACACCGCGGCGGAGCTGCGCAACTCCAGCTTCCTCTGGGTGCGCGACCTTTCGCAGCCGGATACCGTGGCCCATCTGCTGGGCTTCCCCATCAACGTGTTGCCCATGATCATGATCGGCACCCAATTCTGGCAGATGTCGCTCACCCCGCGCACGGGCGATCCTTCGCAGCAAAAGATGGTGATGTTCATGCCGCTGATCTTCGGCTTCTTCTGCTATAACTTTGCGGCGGCGTTGGCTTTGTATTATACCATGCAGGGGGTGCTAACAATCGGGCAGCTTTACTGGACCCGCCAGCAGCCGATGCCGGCGTTGACCAAAGTCAAGCCCGCCGCCGGCCGCGGCCGGGAGTTGCCCGGGTTCGGCAAAACCTCCAAGCGGCCCAAGGTATGAATCCGACGCCCCAGGAACTGCTCGATACGATCCTCGGCCACCTGGGCTACGCGTTCGACATCCAGGAGAGCGCGCCGGATCCCGGGATTGTCACGTTGCAGGTGTACACCGGCGAGGCGGAGCGGCTCATCGGGCGGGACGGAGAGGCGCTGGAGGATCTGCAATTCTTGGTCAATCGGTTGTTGCAGAGCAAGGACCGGCAGGCGCCGCGGGTGATCGTCGACGTCGAGCATTACCGCACGATGCGCCAGGACGCGTTCTTGCATAAGGTGCAGGCGGCCGCCGAAGAGGTGCGCATCACCGGTCGCGCGGTGCAGCTCGAGCCGATGAACTCGTACGATCGCCGCCTGGTACACAACGCCTTCAAGGAAGACCCGCAGATCATGACGATCAGCCCGCCGGACGATGCGCGGATCAAGCGCATCACGCTGGCCCGGCGCCGCCCCGCGTAGCCTCCCGCTGTAGCGGCGGTCTACGACCGCCGGAGTCTGGCTATCGCCAGCCGCCAGGCGCGTAAGTCTGTGCGACAGAATGCCGCAGCTCTAGGAGCAGAGGAAGAAAATCTGTCGCCTCTTGCCCATTGCTGAGGCGGCCTCCGAGTTGTAGGGCGGGCGCTCCGCCTGCCAGGGATGGCG
>CAXUFU010000127.1:0-3401 GCA_964250275.1 uncultured Chthoniobacterales bacterium
TCTTGAGCAACGACTCCGTCAAGGGCGGCAGAGGAGGCACCGCCTGGCCATAGGCCAGCGAGCCGAGGGCAACGATTGAAGTGGCGGAACACCAGAAAGCGGAGCAGCGGGTCATCATCGTACTGATATCGAAGCGCAAGCAGTTTAGCGGCGCATCAACAGCTTATTTCAAGCGGAGCTGCAGAACGATTCAACGAACTTTAGGACGCCGAATGCGGTCGCGTCTGATTGTGAACACGCTTGCAGCGCTTGGTCCGCAGACCGCGTGTTGCCTGAGGCAAGAGAGGGCGGTCCAGGCCGGCGAGCCCTTGGGATGCTCGGGCCGCAGACGTGAGCAGATAACCGCAGGACCCAAAAAAATAAGTGACGCTGATAACGATGGAGTAACGATTATGACCGTCGCTCGCGTGTGAATCCAAGCCGCTTCGGTCGATCAGATGAACGTCCTTTTTCCGGGGGCTGGCGCCGGTTCTCACATGACAAATTTGTCATCTGCTGCGTAGTTAGTTTTCTGCTGACGGTATGCGTTTGTGCGACGGTCGTTGGCGGCGAAGGGAAATCCCCTGATGCCAGAGGGACGGTAGAAAATCCCTGCGGCGTAGTCACTTTGCAGGAGGCGTTGAGGCTGGCGCTCTTGCAAAATCCTGATCTGTCGACCGCTGATCAGGATATCCGTGCCGCCGAAGCGCGCCTACTGCAGGCAGGGCTGCGACCAAACCCCTCCGTGATTGGAGACATCCAGGATTTCGAGGGTTCGCGCCAGTACTACCAAGGCGCCAATGGCGCGCAGATTACGGTCTCGATTGCCCAACTCGTTGAACTCGGCGGCAAGCGCGCCGCCCGCCTCCGCGCCGCTCGATGCAGCGGCGAACTGGCCCGCTGGGACTACGAAAGCCGCCGCCTGGAGATTCTTGCCCAGACCGCGCAAGCGTTCATCGCGACCGTCGCCGCACAGGAACGCCTCCCGCTGATCGAGGCCGACCGGAAGCTGGCCGTCGAATCCATGCCAACCATCGAGCAGCGCATCGCGGCCGGGGCCACTTCACCCGTCGAGAAGACCCGCGCCGAGATCTTCATCGCCGACTTCGACGTGGAATTGCAGCAGGCGAGGCGCGACCTCGCCCAGGCTCGGGCGTTGGACGCGCGCTTTTCGGCGGTGTCCGGCAGTCTCGACGAGCGCGGCCCGCCACTGTCGCTGGCGACGCTCGCCACCCGCCTGGAGGGGCATCCGGCACTGGCGCGTTTCTCCGCCGAGTTGGACCAGCGCAAGGCCTCCCTCACACTGGCGAAGACTGCCGCGGTGCCGGACGTTACGTTTACCCCCGGCTACCGCCATCACAACGATCCGCCATCGGACAACGTCGCAGTGTTCACCGCGGAGGTCGGCCTGCCGCTCTTCGACCGCAATCAGGGCAACATCCAAGCCGCGCGGGCGGAACTCGCCAAGGTCGCGCCGGAGCGCCGGGCTGTCGACGCGCGGCTGCATGCTGAGTTGAACGAGGCTTACAGCACGCTTGAGGCCGCGCGCGCAGAAATCGCCACGTTGGAGACCCGCATCCTACCCGCAGCGAGGGAAACTTTCCGCCTGATCAACGAAAGTATGGAAGCGGGCAAGTTCTCTTACTTGGAGGTCCTCGATGCCCGGCGCACACTGACCACCGGCCGCCAGGAACTTTTGGTTGCCCAAGCCACGCTGGCGAGCGCCGCCGCCCGCATAGAGGCACTCACGGGCGGTCCTCTCTTTCCGGCAAGCGACCCCGGGCGGAAGCGCCAAATGACACATCCTCTGCCATGAAGAGACAATGGCTTCAACCTCTCGCGATCGCCGTTATCCTGCTCGTTGGTTGGACGGGCGGATACTACCTGCTGCGTGGCAAGCCGGCCGCGGCAACCGACGAAAAGGCCGACGCAAAGAAGGCCGCGCCGCTGCCGCCCGGAGAGGTAAAGCTGGACGCCGCCGCTCTCAAGAACGGCGGCGTGAGCCTCGAAACGGCGGGGCCGGCAGTCATCCGCACCACGCTCAAGCTCGCCGGCAAAGTGACCGTCAACGACGACGTGCTCGTCAACGTCTCGCCGCGTTTCGCCGGCATCGTGCGCAAGGTTAACGCCGGCCTGGGGGACAAGGTGACGGCCGACGAGGTGCTCGCCACCGTGGAGAGCAACGAAAGCCTGCGCCCCTATGACTTGAAGGCGGGTCTGGCCGGCACGGTAATCAACAAGAACGTCGCCCCAGGCGAGTACGTCGCACCCACGGACACGCTCTACGTCGTCAACGACCTTTCCACGGTCTTCGTGGACCTCAACGTCTACCGCCAGGATTACGGCCGACTGAAGATCGGCCAGCCGGTGCGCATCGACCTGGGCGACGGGAACGCGCCGGTCAAAAACAAAATCGACTACCTTTCCCCCTTCGGTGCGGCGGACACCCAGTCCCTGCTGGCCCGGGTTGTCGTACCCAACACCGACGGCACGTTGCGTCCCGGCTTGTTCGTGACGGCGGAGGTCACCACGAACGAGGAGCAAGCACCCGTCGCTGTGCGCACCGAGGCGGTGCAAACCGTGGACGGCAGGCCAGCAGTCTTTGTGCAGCGCGGGCAGGATGTCTTCGAGGCGCGTCCGGTCGGCCTCGGGCGCAAAGACGGTGCTTACCAGGAGATCACCAGCGGCGTGCACGCCGGGGAAACCTACGTGGCGGCCAACTCCTTCGTGCTCAAGGCTGAGTTGGGCAAGGGCGCGCTGGGCGACGATTGAATCCCGCTTCCTATGCTCAGCAAGCTGATCGATCTTTCGATTCGCCGCCGGTGGCTGGTACTGGTGGCGATGTTCGCCTTCGCGGTTTGGGGCGGCTATAACTATTTGCGTCTGCCGATCGACGCGGTGCCTGACATCACCAACGTCCAGGTGGTCATCAACACCGTCGCGCCCGGTTTTACGCCGCTGGAGGCCGAACAGCGGCTGACTTTTCCGCTGGAGATCGCCTTGGCCGGGATACCCCATCCCATTACGGCCTGATCCAGATCACCGCCATCTTTGATGAGGGCACCGACCTGTATTTCGCCCGGCAATTGGTCAACGAGCGGCTCGGCCAGACGAAGGACCAGCTTCCACCCGGCGTCGCTCCCTCGTTGGGGCCGATCTCCACCGGCCTGGGCGAGATTTACTTCTATCTGGTCGAAGCGGAAGCGAGCGCGCGCACGCCCCAGGGACAGCTCTATACGATCACCGATCTCAAGACCGTGCAGGACTGGGACATCCGTCCCAAGCTGCGCAACGTGCCCGGCGTGGTGGAGGTCAACACCATTGGCGGCAAAACCAAGCAGTACCACGTCACCCCGTTCCCCGAGCGGCTCGTGGCTTACGGATTGAACCTCACCGACGTGGTCTCGGCCTTGGAAAAGAAT
>CAXUFU010000127.1:3423-7159 GCA_964250275.1 uncultured Chthoniobacterales bacterium
GCAATACCTCATCCGCGCGCCGGGCCAGGTGACAGACATTCGCCAGATCCAGCAGATCGTCCTGTGCACGCGCGGGGGCGTGCCGGTGTACGTGCATGACGTGGCCGACGTGGTGGTGGGCAGCGAACTGCGGACGGGCGCGGCGGTGGACCACGGACACGAGACCGTGCTCGGCAGCGCCAACCTGCTCATCGGCGCGAACTCCCGTATGGTCGCGCGCGCGGTGGACGCCAAACTGGCCGAAATCAACCGGACGCTGCCGCCGGGCGTGCATGCCAGGCCCGTGTACAACCGCGCCGTCCTGGTGGACGACGTGATCCGCACCGTCAAAAACAACCTCGGGTTAGGCGCACTGCTGGTCGTTGTGGTCCTGTTCGCGCTGCTCGGCCATCTGCGCGCCGCGCTGATCGCAGCCCTCGTCATCCCGCTGGCGATGCTCTTCACCATTTCCGTGATGGTGACGTGCGGCGTCACCGGCAATCTGATGAGCCTGGGGGCGCTGGACTTCGGCATCATCATCGACGGCGCAGTCATCATCATTGAAAACTGCCTGCGCCGCCTGGGCGAGCGCCGGCACGAGCAGGGCGATCAAGCCGTGGCCGGCGACGAGCGACTTCGCATCATCCACGATGCGACGCTGGAGGTCATTCGTCCCAGCCTCTTTGGGGTGTTCATTATCGCGGTGGTCTATGTGCCGATCCTCACCCTGCAGAACGTGGAGGGGAAGACGTTCATCCCGATGGCGTTCACGGTGCTCGCGGCGCTGGCGGGCGCGACGATCATCTCGCTGACCTTCGTGCCCGCCGCCATCGCGCTGCTGATTTCCGGTCACGTGGCGGGGAAGGAAAACTTCCTTATCCGGGGGGCGAAGCGCGTCTACGAGCCGCTCCTGCGTCTCGCGCTCGCCAACCGCCTGGTGGTCGTTACACTCGCAGGCGTGTTCGCGGTGCTCTGTTTTTTGATCGTGCCGCGTCTGGGCACCGAGTTTATCCCGCGCCTGGACGAAGGCGATCTGGTCATCCAGTGCAGCCGGATTGCGGGCACGAGCTTGACACAATCTATCCAGATGCAACTCGCCGTGGACAAGATCGTCAGCGGCTTCCCCGAAGTGCAGGAGGCTTTCACCCGCCTCGGCACGGCGGACGTGGCCACGGACCCGATGCCGCCGAGCGACAGCGACGGTTTCGTTATGCTCAAGCCGCGCGACCAGTGGCCCGACCCGAAAAAGGGCAAAGATGCCCTGACCAACGAGATGATTGCCGCCCTCGCCCAGGTGCCCGGCAACGTGTACCAGCCAAGCCAGCCTATCGCCATGCGCTTCGATGACCTGCTCAGCGGCGTCAAGAACGACGTGGCCGTCGAAATCTTCGGCGAGGACTTGGATCAACTCGCGGCGGTCGCCCAGAAGGTCGCCGACGCTGTCCACCAGGTGCCGGGCGCGCGCGACGTGAAGGTGGAGCAGATCGCCGGGCTGCCTTTTCTGACCGTGGATTTCGATCGCGATGCCCTGGCTCGTTACGGTCTGAACGTCGCCGACGTGCAGACGGCAGTGCAGATCGCGCTCGGCGGCCAGACCGTGAACCAGATCTTCGACAACGACCGCCGGTTCGATCTCGTCGTGCGGCTGCCGGACGCTATCCGTGATAGCCTCGACGCCATTCGCCGGCTGCCGGTCCCGCTGGCCGCCGCCTCTCCAGGCAAGGCAGCCGGCGGCAAAGCCGATCCGACCCTGGCCGCAGCCGCGCCTGCCTACATCCCTCTATCCGCCGTGGCGCGGCTCGACCTAGCGCCCGGCCCGAACGAAATCCGGCGCGAGAACGGCCGCCGCCGCATCGTCGTCGGCGTGAACGTGGGCAGCGGGGCCCTAGGTGGTTTCGTCAGCGCCGTGCGCCAGAAGATCGATGCCAGCGTCAAACTGCCTACCGGCGTGACAGTGGAATACGCCGGACAGTACCAGAACCTCCTGAGCGCTACCCGCCGGCTGGAAATCGTGGTACCCATCGCCCTGGCGCTAATTTTCGGGCTGCTCTACCTGAACTTCGGCGGGTTCAAGGATGCGCTCCTGGTGTTCTCGGGCGTGCCCCTGGCGTTGACGGGCGGCATCCTGGCAATCTGGCTACGAGGCATCCCGCTGTCCATCACTGCCGTCGTCGGCTTCATCGCGCTTTCGGGCGTGGCCGTGCTCAACGGGTTGGTGATGCTTACCTTCATCAACCATCTGCGCTCCACAGAGGGCGGTGGCAAGGACATCGACGATGCGGTGGACGAGGGGGCGCTGACACGGCTGCGCCCGGTGCTCATGACGGCCCTGGTCGCCAGCCTGGGTTTCATCCCGATGGCCATTGCCACCGGCAAGGGAGCGGAGGTCCAGCGTCCGCTGGCCACGGTGGTCATCGGCGGCATCGTCAGTTCCACGTTGCTGACGCTGTTTGTCCTGCCGGTGCTTTACCGGCTCTTTCATGGCCGCAAGCAGCAAAGCGGCGCGGGCAACCAATCCATGGACCCGGTAAAAGGCTGAGGTCAAGTTAGGACCTCGGTTAGACAACCTTCCTTCGAATTATACCAGAGATATGCCACGCACTGACGAACTCAACGCTCCCTCCGGATCGACGGGACTGATCGCCATCGACAAAGTCGGCAATCGCGTGCTTTTCCTCAACCCGGAGACTTACCAGACCGAAACGACGCTCGACGGCTTCGCCCCGCGGGTGCACGAGCTGGCCATTTCGCCCGACCATCGAACGGCGTACGTCCCGATCTACGGCGACGGCATCCACGGCGACAACCCGCATCCGGGCCATCTGATCGCCGCGTTCGATCTCGGCGCCCGCCGCCACACGGGCGACATCAGCACGGCTCCCTACGTCGCGCCGCACGGTCTGCGCTGGGGACCGCAAGGCCAGCTCTATTGCGTCTGCGAAAACAGCGGCGTTGTGCTGGAGCTGGATGCCGCCGGCGCCATCCAGCACGTCATCGATCTCGGCTCCCGCAACGCGCACCGCATCGAGGTCATGCCCGACGGTTCAAAGCTCTTCGCCGAGGACGAAGAGGATGCCGCGTGCAGCGTGGTGGACCTCCAAACGCGCACCCTGATCGGCAAGATCGAGACGCCGCACGCGCTGGCGGGTCTTGCCATCTCGCCTCGTGGCGAAACCGTTATCGCCGTAGATGCCAAGAAGCCGCAGCTTCACGTGGTGGACACCGCCAGCGACGAGCTCGTGCAGACCATCCGCCTGGAAGCGCACCGCAAGCCCGCGCAGATCGCCCGCTACAGTCCCGACGGCAAGTACCTCATCGTGACGAGCCACGAGCAGCCACTGGCCACCATCCTCGACCCCACGTTCGAGACCCAACGCCGCCTGAAGCTCGGCAAGGGGCCGATGAACATGGCGTTCCATCCTGATGGCCGCACGTTGTTGATCGCCAACCATGATGCCGGCACCATCGCCATCGTGGACCTGGAGAAAGCCGAGGTGCTCCGGACGGTCGAGGCGGGCCGCGGCTGTGAGGTGCTGTCCTTTTACTGAGCCTCCCAGTGGCTACATTACCTGGTTAAATGAAGCCTCACCGATCCCAGCAGAACTGACAGGGAGCCCGCGTTTACTGTGGGAAGCGGTACCCGCGAGGTGACACGGTCGCGGTGCGAATGGGGGCGGCAGGCCGCGGGTACAAATCCGTACAATTAGAGCAGATTAGAAAATGTCGTAGCCGGTAAGTTCCGGTTGTAGGGCGGGGG
>CAXUFU010000128.1:0-7108 GCA_964250275.1 uncultured Chthoniobacterales bacterium
TTCCACCAGCACGCTGATGGCGATCATCGCGTGCATCAACGTCGGTGGCGCCGGGAGCTGTTCGGACCACGGATCATACAGAAACGGCAGACGCGCCCGGAAGTTTTCCCACATCGCCGCCGCCGTCACGTAGGAGTAAACGATGCCCATAATGGCGATGTGCCATTGTTGGGTAAACACTCCCATGGCAAACGTCAGCATCCCGAGCGAAGCCGCCCACTGGCGGGTCCGGGAAAGCTTCGCCGGTTCCCCGGACTCCGACGGAGGCCGGACCAGGGTAACCGTCTTTTCAGCCATGCTTTGGCCGAAGAAAATCCAGCAAACCCCGACCAGCAGGATTTTCCAACTATCGGCCGGGAAGAGAAAGGCCGCGTACAGGAGCACCAACCCGACGATGACTGATGAGATGAGCGACCAGAGCCAGGCCTTGGCCTTGAGGAGGCTCTCCATGCCCTGCGGCCACGTCAGCGCGATCCACAGCGCGGTGCCTTCGGAAGCAAGCGATTTTGGACCCAGGATCCAGAGAAAATACGTGCCGAAGACGATCCCGGCGCCGCACAAGTAATTCCAGGCGCCTTGCGCTTGATGGGCCAGGCCGCGCAGGTTGAAGGCTTGAAACCCGGCCACCGTCAACGGGACGAGAATCGTCTGCACGATGGCGCTGCGGTCGCGGCAGAACCACAGGATCTCCTTGCGGTAAAGCGGCCGTTGGCCGAAGCGGACGCCGGTGTATTTCACCGCCACTGGCCCGGCTTCCGCTCGGCCAAAATCACCGCTCAAGCCCTGTTGCGCGCCCCAGACACAAAACCAGACCGCCGCAGCCAGCGTCAGCGCGGCGGCACCCAGGCAAGCGAGCATTCCCAGCGGAAAAGAGAACGCGCCGTTTGACTGACCCAAGAAGAGGCGCAGGTAGGGCCAGGGCAGAATCGTGAGCGGCGCCAGGAGCCTGCCCGCCGGCCCCGCCACTTTTGCGATCGAGAGCGCTCCCAAAATAAAGAGCATCATCGAGGCGTAACCGATCCAACTCATCAGGCCGATCATTGCTCCCCGGGAGCGAGGCGAGAACCGCAGGACGACCGCGATCTCGCACGCCTTTCCCAGGCAGGCCGCCGCCAGCGCGACCGGCAGGCCGACGACCAAAGCCGCGACCAACCCAAGTTCCGGGCCATAGACAAAGCCGTACAGGAATCCCGGAAACAACGGGACGGTGCAATAGATCGGGTTGGCGGCGACCGGCGACAGCATCTCCGCCAGGAAGACGGCACCGGAGGAAACCGGATGGCTGAAGAGCCATTCCCACATGGGATGCCGGCGGCGTTGCAAATCCAGTTCGAGACCCTCGCCCTGGAAGACCACCATCAGGCACCACCACAGCAGGACGATCGAGCCCAGCATTGCAGGGATCGACCCAGCCCAGGGCAATCCGCTCAGACCGGGCGCCGCCACCTCTTCCGCCACGAAACCCCGCGTGCCCGACTGCTCCACCCTGGCCTGGAGCCGCCGCGAAATGACGGCCGCGGGTTCCCCACTGTTGTAGGACAGCAGTCGTGCTTCCCGCTCACAGAAGTTGGCGAGATCTTCCCGGGCTCTGAGCGTGGCGAAGCTTGGGACCGAAGAGCCCTCGCCCTGCTGTGCTCGCAACTGAGACGACGCCTGCCTCACCCCCCGGATGAACCAGCCGCTCACGACCATTTGCCCGCGCAGCTCCGCCTCCACGCGTTCGCCCGCGCTTACCGCGCCTGCCACGACAAAGGCCGCGCCACCGTTGACGAACGCCATCAGCAAAGCCGTGGCGGCGAAGCCGAGCCAGGACCAGTCCATGGCACTCTTGCGCGAGCGTTGCCGCAGCAATTCGCGTTGCCGCTTGCGGCGGCCCGCCGCCCGCTTCCAACTGGCCCCGAGCAGAACTCCCACCGTGCGCAGAAAACCGGGCGCCGCGGCCACGGGTGCCGTTGCGTTACTCATGTTTGGGGCAGCCGCGCGGTTAAGGCGAGGATAATGTCCTCCAGATTGGCCGTCTGCCCGTAAGCAGAGCGCAGCTCGTCCAGCGACCCTTTCGCGACGACCCGGCCTTCGTTGATGATGATCGCGTGCGAGCACAGCTTCGTCACGTGATCCATCAGGTGGGTCGAGAAGAGCACGGTGGTGCCTCGTCTGGCTTCCTCCTGGATCAAGTCGTAGAAGAGATGGGTTGATTCCACATCCAGGCCGTTGGTCGGCTCGTCCAGGATCAGGAGCTTCGGTTCGTGCAACATGGCCAGGAGCAGCCCGAGCTTCTTCTTCATGCCGCGCGAGTAATCCTCCGCGTAGTTGTCGATATCGTTCGCCAGACGGGTCTGCGCGATCAACGGCACGAGGCGCGCCATGGTGGCGCGCACGTCCAACCCATGCATGGCCGCGCTGAGCTCGAGAATTTCGCGGCCGGACAAATACGAATAGAAAACCGGCTCATCGGGCAAAAAGCCGATCAGCCGTTTTACTTCCACGCGTTTCTCGAAGACATCGAGACCGTCCACCAGCGGCACGCCCTCGGTCGCCTTCAGGATGCCCATCAGCAGCCGGAACAAGGTGGTTTTACCCGCGCCATTCGGGCCGAGCAACCCACAAATCTGCCCGGCCGGCACGGCAAAGGAAATATCCCGCAGGGCGACTTTTTCCCCGAAGGATTTGCTGACGTGATCGATCTGCACCAGCGCCGGGCCAGACCCGCTGTCCGCCCCCCATTCTCCGGCCTCCATATACCCGAGGCAACACTCAGGCCTTCAACTCCGCCCCCGTCGCCGCATCGGTGATGACAAACTTCTCGTGATGGAACGTCGGATCCGCGCGGAACGAGAGACGCCCCTCGTACTTGCGCTCGAGCTCCACCAGCAACTCTTCGTCCTCGGTCCGCAACCGTTGCAACACTTCCGCATGCACGATCACCTTCAGCTCATGGATCGTATCCTGATGTTTGCGCATGACCCCATTGAGGGCACGCTGCAACTCGACACTCATGCTCATCGCGCTCTTCACCCGGCCGCGTCCCTGGCAGTACGGACATGGCACATAAACCGAGCTGCTCAGGCTCTCCTGTGCTCGCTGCCGGGTCATCTCCATCAAGCCCAGCGGCGTGATCGGCAGCACGTGCGTCTTCGATTTATCGCGCTTGAGCCGCTCTTTCATGCGCTCGTAGACGGCTTGCTGATCCTTGCGATGCTTCATGTCGATGAAGTCGCCGATGATCAGGCCGCCAATGTTGCGCAAACGGAGCTGGCGCGCGATCTCGTCGACCGCCTCCAGGTTGGTTTGCAGGATGGTTTTATCCATGTCCTTGCTGCCCTTGTTGCGGCCGGTGTTGACGTCGATGGCAATGAGCGCCTCGGTCTCGTCGATGACGATGTAGCCGCCGCACGGCAGCCACACCTGACGATGGAAGGCATCGTCAATCTGGCGCTGCACGTTGTAGCGCTCGAAGATCGCGGTCGGCTCAGCGAAATGTTCGATCCGGCTTTTTGAGCGGCTGGAAATCTGGCCGACCAACCCTTTCATATGCTCAACGGCGGCGAGATCATCGCATAGCACTTTGTCGATCTCGTCCGTCAGAAAATCCCGCACGGTGCGGTCGATGAGATCCGGTTCTTCGAACAGGCAGGCAGGCGCGTTCTTGGCTTTCATCGCCTCCGCGATGCCGCTCCACTGCTCCAGCAGCAGACTCAGATCCCGGACGAAGAAGCGGGCCCGTTGGCCCTCGCCCACGGTCCGGATAATCACCCCCATGCCGTCGGGAATGTCGAGCTGGCGCAGGATTTTCCGCAGGCGGTCGCGTTCCTTGGGATCTTCAATCTTGCGGGAGATGCCGCTCTGGTCACTGTACGGCATGAAGACGAGGTAACGGCCCGCCAGGCTCAAGTTGGTCGTGACCCGCGGGCCCTTGGTCCCGATCGGCCCCTTGGTCACCTGCACCAGCACCTCGCTGCCGACCGGGTAAAGACTCGGCACGTCCTTGGCGGTCGGCCGTTTCTTGGCCGGCTTTTTTTCGGCGCCTTTATCGGCACTGGGCCGCTCGATCCGCTCGACGCTGGAATCATCCAACCCGGGTAAGGCATCCCAGAAATGCAAGAAGGCGTTCTTTTCAAAACCGATGTCGACGAACATCGCCTTGAGCCCGGGTTCGATGTTCTTGACGCGCCCCTTGAAGATACCGCCGACGATGTTGCGTTCGCTCACGCGTTCGATGCTGTATTCCTCCAGCACACCGTCTTCAAGCAAGGCAACCCGCCGCTCCAGTTTCTCAACATTAATGAGCAGGAGGTTGTTCTGCTTCTTTTTGGTCAGGCCGAGATTGCGTTTCAATTTTTCAATCATGAAAGAGGATGGGTTGGTAAAGATAAAAGGAAGGTGGAGGAAAATGGCTGGCTATTACCCGGCTACGTGTAACCACGGGTAGGAACACAAATAGGCAGAAGGCCACACCCGCACGGGATATGCAATCCCCCTTTGCGCCGACCGCGCCGAAAAGGGCAAGGCCGCACCGCCGACAAGAAAACCATGGGCGCTCTTCTTTAGAAGAGGCCGAGGATCTTTTTGCGCTTGGGTGTTTCCTGCGGTTCAGGCTGATTGGCTGGCTGCTGTTGACGTAGTTGAGCTTTCTGTTGTTTACGCAAAGTTTTTTGCTGAGCGCCCAAATCCTGCGGGGCGTCAGCCGTGTTGTCACTATCGCCGCTACGATGAAAAAAGTGGCGCAGCGAGCGCATGAGCGGCGACTCGGCGTTCGGAGTGGCGCCTGCCGGAGGCGGTGTTTCGGTGCCACGCGCATCCGGCGCCGCGCGCACCTTCGGCCGGGAAACCTCGACGCGATCGTGGTCGGTATTCTTGTCCCGCGGATCGGGCTCGCTCGTCGGCGCCTCATCGGAAGTCATCTTCGAAGCGTCCGGCGCGGTTTCCAGCGGGATGCTCTTGCTGTAATCGACCGCGTTGATAAAGGTGAAGCTCCCGGGCGCGGGCGCCAGAGGCTTGACGTCGACTTGCAGCGTCCCCTGGTTGAGCGCCAAGGTCTGCTCCATGATGCGCGCGGCAATCGGCGCGGCAGTGCCGGCGCCGCTCTTGGCCCCTTCCAACAAAACGCAGATCGCGTACTTGGGTTTATCGTAGGGCGCGAAGCAGATGAACCAGGTGTGATTATCCTTGACCCCGTTGCGCCAAAACTGCGCCGTGCCGGTCTTGCCCGCCATCTCCACGTCCTTGAGCTTTACCTTCGGCGCGGTGCCGGTCGGGTCATTGACGACCTTCCACATACCGCGCCGGACTTTCTCGATCTGGTCCGGCTTGAGGCCGATATCGAGGAGGTTTACCCGTACCCGGGGACCTTGCGCCACGGGCTTGCCCGTATCCGGGTCCATCACATCCTCGCCGTTGCGGTCAACGACACGGTCGATGAGCCGCGGATAATAACACGTGCCGCCGTTGGCCAGCGTCGACGCAATCAAAGACATCTGCAGCGGACTGGCCTTCACGTCGCCCTGGCCGATGGACGTATTCGCCGTCAGGCCGTCGCTCCAATGTTCGCGCGGATTGTTTTCGGCCAGCCATTCCTTGCCCGGAAGCACGCCCGGCGCTTCGTTGGTCAATTCGATCCCGGTCTTCTGGCCGAGGCCCAAGATCGTCCCGACCTTGTCGATCATGTCGATGCCAGTGGCGTTGCCGTACTGATAAAAAAAAGCGTTGCAGGAGAACTTGATCGCATCGGTGACATCGAGGTTGCCGTGCTCTCCGCCCAGCGCGGCGATCCAGCACTTCATGTACTTGTTGCCGTACCAAACGCCGCCCGTGCAGGTATAACGGTTGTTGCCCTTGCCCGCGAGCATGCCGGAAAGCGCGGTCACCGTCTTGAAAGTGGAACCCGGCGCGTACGAAAGGATGGCACGATTGGTCAACGGGTCCGTTTCATCCTTGAGCAATTTGTTCCAATCATCCGGAGAGACACTCGGCACGAACTCGTTGACATCGAAGGACGGCACCGACGCCATGGCCAGGATGTCGCCCGTGTTTGGATCGACCACGACCGCCGCGCCTCGGCCGACCACGCGCAACGCCTGCTCGGCGATTGTCTGGATGCGCGCATCGAGCGTCAGGTAGACGTTATCGCCCGGCGTGGGCGGCCGTACGCCGATGTCCCCTTCGATGACTCCCTTGGCGTTTTTCTTGACGACGCGGGCACCTGGTTCGCCGCGCAACCATTTGTCCATGGACTGTTCGACGTTGCTCTTGCCTTCGACGTCCGGCTGGTAATACGTGAATTTTTTGGCGTCATCCGGGTCAGTATCGGCCGGACCGACGTAGCCGAGCACATGCGCCGCCAAGGCACCGTAAGGATACTGGCGCACCGGCCGGATGGGCAGGTCGACGCCCGGCAAGCCGAGGTCGCGCTCGCTGAGCTTGGCCATGTCTGCGAAATCGATGTCCTCCATGTAGGTAAAGGGCACGAGCGTATCGTTGCGGTAATGAGTCTGGAGTTGTTTGGCGTTAAAATCCTCGTGGATACCGAGTTGTGCCAGGCGCGGCAGGACGGTTTCGCGGACAATCTGCACGACATCGGGCTCGTCGGTTTCCTTGTACACCCCGCGGACCGTGTGCGGGTAAGGGATCTTCGGTACCTTGTTACGGCCAAAGGCTTGTTGATAGCCCTTGACCATGTCGTTGAGGTAAAAATCGACCGAGAAACTGGCGCGATTGGTGACCAGCTTGACGCCGTTGCGGTCGAGGATCTCGCCGCGCACGCTGGGGATGCGCACGGTGACTTCCGATTGGCCCCGGATCTTTTGCGTGTAGTAGTCGCCCCGCGCGACCTGCACCCACCACAGTTTTCCGAGCACGGCCGCGATGCCCAGCAGGAACATCAGTCCGACGATCTGGATGCGCGCCTCGGTTTTAAAAAGAGCCATGTCGACTGGCCACAATATAGAGGGAAACCAGCCCCGCGCCAGCCAGCGTTTTAGGGGTTTGAGATCTGGCGCGCGGTGGTCTTCTCCGGATTGTCGCAGCGGTCCTCTCCGGCTGTAGCGGCGGTCATAAAGCAGATTAGAAAATGTCGTAGCCGGTAAGTTCCGGTTGTAGGGGGGGGGGGGGG
>CAXUFU010000129.1:0-2697 GCA_964250275.1 uncultured Chthoniobacterales bacterium
CACGAGATCCCCGTGGCGCGCGCCCTGGTGCAACTGGCCGAAGCGCGCGGCAGCCGCTCGTCCGCCCCGCAAACCCCTACCTACCCGTACGAGGAACAACCGGAAGATGCGCGGGTGCCGGAACTGCGGTTCGACCCTTTTACGTATCGGCGGCGCGAGTCGGCGCATAAGCTCGTCGGGGATGTGCCCTTGGGCGTGGGTGAAGTGCCGCGCGTGGTGGTGCGGCAGGCCACTTTTAACCAGGTGGCGCACAAGCTGAAGCAGATGGGCGATTTCCAACCGGAAATCGTCTACGAACAGGCGAACATTTTCGAACTCGACCCGCGCGATTGGCAGGCTATCGACGCGGTCAACGGCGGCGTGGAAAGCCACCTCGTCACGGTCCGCGACGGGATCGGCTTGCCGGTCATCGCCGCTTACCGCTTGCTGGCCGCGCGCGTGGCGCCACGGCATCCGATCCTGCTCAAGGACACGCTCGCGCCCTCAACCGACCCGCAAAAAGATTTCCTGACCACGCTGCTCGTGGCTGCGACCAACATCGGCTCGCTTCTGTGCGATGGCATCGGCGATGCGGTGCTCGTCCAAGGCGAACAGGCGCCGGGACAAAGCCTGCGCCTGGCCTACAATATTCTGCAAGGCGCCGGCTCCCGCGCTTTCAAGACCGACTACGTGGCGTGTCCCTCTTGCGGCCGGACGTTGTTCAACTTGCAGGATACGACTGCCCGCATCCGGGCGGCCACCGGGCACTTGAAGGGCGTCAAGATCGCGATCATGGGCTGCATCGTCAACGGGCCCGGCGAAATGGCCGACGCCGACTTCGGCTACGTGGGCGGCGCGCCGGGTAAGGTAAACTTGTACGTCGGCAAACAGGCCGTGCGCTTCAACATCCCCGAGGCGGAAGCCGTTGCCCGTCTGACGGACCTCGTGCGCGAACACGGCCGCTGGATCGAGGCGCCGCCAGAAGCCGTCGCCGAGCCGGCCTGAGTTACCCGAGCGCGGCGGTCGGTCGAGGCAGGCTGTAGCGGCGGTCTATGACCGTCGAAGCTGCACACCAGTCACAGCGTCCCCGACGGTCACAGGCCGCGGCTACAGGGTTGACGACGCGGGGTGCCGCAGGCACAGTCATCCACGTGAAAACCCTCTCACTCACCGTCTCGGCAGGCACCTGTTTATGCCTCTTTTTGGGTATGTCCGCGGCGCTGGCCGAGGACCTCACTCCTCCGATCGTGAAGAACGCCGTGCATCCGGTCACCGTTGCGGCTGGCACTTCGCGTAGCGTCATCGAACTCACCAATACCTTCGGCCTCAAAGGAGTCACTGGCGAAGTCGTGCGTTTCGTGACGACGCTCGGCAACATGGATGTCGAACTGCAACCCAATCTCTACCCCAAGACGGTGGCCAATTTCTTGGGGTATGTGACTCGCGGCAAGTACAACGGGAGTTTCATCCATCGCACTAGCTCCAATTTTATTATTCAGGGAGGCGGCTATTACGTGGCGGGGAACTTGGATTTTCTGCCCATTGCAGCAAATCCGCCAACCGTGGAAGGGGAGCATCAAGGCTCGAATGCTCGCGGGACCATTGCCATGGCTCTGCTGGGTGGCACCAACAGCGCCAACACCGGAACCGATGAGTGGTTTTTCAATCTGGCCGATAATACGGGCCTTGATACTTTCAAATACAATCAGGGGCCGTTTACCGAGTTCGGCCACGTCATCGAGGACGGGCTGGCGGTCATGGACGCTATCGCCGCCGTGCCGATCTATGACGCCAGCAGTATTGTGGTTTCCTCAGATGCGTCTGCCTTCAGTGACCTGCCGCTCCTTAACTACACCTCCTCGCAAGGCACAAATATTGACCCGGATCTGGTCTTCGTAAAAAGCATCTCCTTGATCCCTACCGTTCCGGCCGCGGCCGGCAAGACCGCGTTGCTCACATTGAAGGCGACCAGTGGTAACCCGAGCCTGGTGAAGGTCAGGCTGACGGGCGACAAACTGGTCCTGACTTACCCTTCGGGCGCCGCTGGTGCGACGAAAATCCTGCTACAGGCGAAGGACTCCGCCGGCACGGTCGTCAGCACAAGCTTTAAGGTGAAGGTTCAATAGCGATCGGCCACGCGGCGCCGGCAACCAACGCCCACTGCTCGCTGCCGAGCTTTATCCCCGTGAAGATGCCATCGCGATTTCTCCTCGCTGCCGCCTTTTCTTTCGCGCTCAGCTTGTCCTCTGCCCAGGCTCAAGACCTCACGCCGCCGATTGTTGCCAAGGCAATCTCCGACGTCACGGTCCCGGCCGGCAGCACGCCGACCGTCATCAACATTCGGGACACGTTCGGTTTGCAGGGCGTCGACAACGAAGTGGTTCGTTTCACCACCTCGCTTGGCGTCATCGACGTGGAACTTTTCTCGAAGACCACGCCGATCACGGTGGCGAATTTTCTCGACTACATGCACCGTGGCGCGGCTGCAGCCGGCGGTTACAACTACTCGATCATCGAGCGATCCCAGCCCGGCTACATCCTCCAGGGCGGCGGGTACTATATTGGCAATGCTGGCCCGCTCATCATCGACCCGCGAGCGCCCATCAAGAGCGAGCCCGGTCCGCCGAACACCACCGGAACGATCGCCATGGTCCTGCCCACAGGGGAAAACTCCGCCCGCAGTGCCTGGTTCTTCAATCTCGCCGACAACACCAAGAA
>CAXUFU010000129.1:2707-3137 GCA_964250275.1 uncultured Chthoniobacterales bacterium
GTGATCGAGAACGGCATGAACACGCTCAATGCCATTACCGCGCTGAAGGTTTACAATTTGAGCACCTTGGGCGGGGCATTCACGAATGTTCCCTTGCTCGATACTTACAACGTCTCCGCCGGCGCCACTCCAGCGGACCTTGTCTATACGGAAAGCATTAAGACAATCCCGTTAACACCAGCGGCCGCCGGCGACGCGTCGCTGCTCAAAGTGACGGTGCTCAATACCAACCCAAAGCTGGTTGAGGCCTCGCTCAGCGGCCGTTTGCTGACCTTGAAGTATCTGCACAAGCAGACCGGCTTTGCCCGCATTGCTTTGGTCGCCCGGGACGCGGCCAAGACCAAGGTCAAGACGAGCTTTGTCGTCACGGTCGAGTAGGGTGGGTAGACAAGGCCCCGGGCCAGGGGGGGGGGGGGGCGGGGGCGGGCAT
>CAXUFU010000129.1:3147-7032 GCA_964250275.1 uncultured Chthoniobacterales bacterium
CGGTGCGGGCGGGTGCGCGTCCCCGCGAACCCCGAGCGCGCCGAAGCTGGCCACGCTGGGCCGGCCAGACAGTCAGGGACCGGCTCGGGAGAGCCATCCCTACCTTAGATTTCGCAGCCGCTACCGCGGCGGTACCGGCACGGCCTGAGCCACGGCACCGCCTGCCTGCGCTGGAGGCGCGGGAAGGCTAACGCCGGGCGCTAACAGGGGTTGAGCCGCCTCGGCCAGTGGCGCGTTCTCGATGTACACCCGCGCCCCTTTGCCCACTGTGCCGTAAAGGGCCATGACATCCTGCGAGCGCATCCGCACGCAGCCGTAGCTGACCGGCCGGCCGATGTTGCGTTCCTCCGGCGTGCCGTGGATGTAAATGTAGCGGTCGTAGGCGTTCTGATTCTGCGCTTCCAGGCCGCGCAGCCAGAGAATGCGCGCGACGATCGCATCCCGTCCCGGCGCATCGATGGCCACGATCTCGCCCGTGGGCCGCCGGCTTTTGAGCACCGCGCCCGCCGGCGCGCCATCGCCGATTTTATCGGCTACCTCGAGTTCGCCCAACGGCGTATACCCTTGGCCCGGAACATCGCCCAGGCCGAACTTTGAGGTCGAGACCGGATAGACGGCCAGCGGCACGCCCTGGTTGAGCACCACCATCCGCTGCTCGGGCACGCTGATGACGACTTGATGATCGTGGTCCGCGCAACCGCTGAGCAAAAGGCAAGACGCGGTCAAGCCGATTGCCAGGGAAAGAAAACGCACGGCCCTACCGTGCCACAGCCGGCTCAACTTTCCATCCGCCGGTCCCAATCATAGTGCCGGTCGGTCACGATGCCTTCCATCCTTTGGATCCGGCGGTTCAACACCTCTAGCTGACGGTCCAGCGCCGCGAGGTCCACCCGCGGCCGGAGCACCTGCTGAAAGGGCACCGCCACCGGGCGTCGCGCCGCCTGGGCGGCATACGGCCGCGCTGCCGAACGCGGGCTACTCGGCTGATACTCCTCGTCCGCGTCTCGGTCGCGCTGGTCGAAACGATCCCCGGAATGCGCGTCGAGCCGGCTATCGCTGCCATCCGGCCGGCCCATCAGTACGGCGGCGAGCAGGTAAAAGAACCCGGCCACCAACAGATTGCCGTGCCCCTTGTCCCCAGACAGGGCCAGCAAGGCGATGCAGCCGCTGATCCGTGTCCAGCAAACCGACCATCCCAGGCTCTCGGCAATCCCGGTGAAGACGCCCAGGGCCAGCCCGTGGCGCGAACGTTTCAGGCGCAAGCGCAGTTCGTTGAACCTACCGGACAAACCGTCGACCCGGTGACTCCAACGACTCAGGCGGCGTTGGCGGCGTGCTTCCCGCCGTTCCTGGCGATCAAAGTTTCGTGCCATAATTCTCCTTCGCGCGTTGGGTTTCGATCAGGATCGTTTCAAGCGATTCCACGCGGCGCTCCATGTTGGCCAGGGTCCGCTGGAGATTGTCCAGGGCAGCGTGTTCCTCGTCGCTGAGGCCGCCTTCCCGGCTTTCCGCCGCCTGGGCTTTGGCCGCAGCCCGCTGGGTAAAGGGCGCCATCAGCGCTTTAATGATAAGCCACACAAAGGTGAGCGTGACCGCCGTGACGGGGACGACATCAACGGAATTGGCAAGCAGGATTGGCATAGCAGGATGTTTTTTTTGTAGCACCCTCGGGGGGCAAACTCACGCTAATTCCGTGAGCAGGCTCGGCTGGCGAGGACCCCGGGGATGCCATCGAACAGACCCTAGGCGGCAGGAGTCGCGGGCGACTCGGGGGCCTGCGGGCTGGCGGGTTTGCGGGCCGCTTCCTTCAGCGCGTTGAGTTCGGTCTCGATTTCTTCGTCGCGTTCGAGCTGGGAGAACTGTTCTTCCAGCGTCGGTTTGCGGCCGTAGTTGACGAGGTCGGCATCGGCTTCCATGCGCTCGACGCGGCTCTCGAACTGCTCGTAGCGCAAGAGCGCCTCGCTCGTGTCCGAACGCCGGATCTGTTGTTGGGCGCGCGTCTTGTGCTGCGCGTGAATGTGCCGTTGCACGAGCACGCGCTGTTTTTCGCGGGCGGTGGTCAGCTTCTCTTCGAGCTGGGTGATGTCCGCCTGATAATTGCGGATCACCTCGTCGAGCTGCATCAGCTCTTTTTCGAGCGAGGAAACGCCCTCGGTGCTGCGGCGCTTCTCCAGCAGGGCTTCGCGGGCCAGCTCTTCGCGGCCTTTGGCGATGGCGAGCTTGGCCTTGTTCTCCCAACTGGCGGCGCGGGCGTTGACCTCATCGAGGCTGCGGCCCACTTTCTTGCTCGCGGCGATGGCGCCGGCGCAAGAGGCTTTCAGGTCGATGAGGGTGTCCTCCATCTCCTGGATCATCAGCCGCACGAGCTTCTCAGGATCTTCGGCCTGATCGAGCATGGCGTTGATGTTGGAATTTACGATGTCGCGGAAACGGCTGAATATACTCATGGCTAAGTAAGTTTGGTTGGTAGCGGGTTTTGAGTGCGTTAGTGAGTGGTGGCGTTCGGACCTAGGAAGCGGCCGCGAGTTGGATGAGGCACACGACGAACGTGTAGGCCAGGCAAAGCCCGAGCATGATCCGGCACAGGATCTCCGGCGCGCGGCCTTCCGCGTCCTGGATATCGAAGCGCCCGGAGGCGCGGCTTTCTTGGGCCGCTTGGCTGCGGGCCCAGCCAAAACCCTGGAAGTGAGGGGGGGTGGGCAGGTCGGTGCCAGCGGAGAAGAACGGCGTTTGGATGGCAGTAGTCAATTTCATGTGGGTTGGTGCGTTTGAATGTTTGATGTGATCGTAACTGGTTCGGACGCTTGGCTCTTTAGCAACGACAATGCCACCGCTTGAAAATACTTTGTAACCTGTTCTTGTAGAGAAACTTATAGATTATGCCACTTCGTCAGGAATAGGTTTGTCAATCGTTCTCCCGGCGGTTACAACCGTGAATCGGTGAAAAATACCAGCCCCGCCTACGGCCAGGTCGCCCGCGAGAGCGACGATAGCTCCGCCCACGAAGCGCTGGGCCGCGCCGACGTCTTTCTCGACTTCCAACAGCAGCTTGCCCGCGTCGCCAAGGTCCAGCGCCCGGTCCTGCTCATCGGCGAGCGCGGCACCGGCAAGGAACTCGCGGCCGCCCGCGTCCATTTTCTGTCGCCGCGCTGGGGAGGGCCGCTGATCAAGCTCAACTGCGCGGCGCTGGCGCCCTCGGTGTTGGAAAGTGAGCTGTTCGGCCACGAGATCGGCGCGTTCACCGGGGCTGCCCGGCGGCGGGTTGGGCGATTCGAGGCGGCCCATGGCGGCACGCTTTTCCTGGACGAGATCGGCCAGATGCCCATGCCGGTGCAGGAGAAAATCCTGCGCGTGGTCGAGTACGGCAGTTTCGAGCGGGTCGGCGCGAGCGAACCGGTCAGCGTCGATGTGCGGATCGTCGGCGCGACGAACGCGAACCTGCCCGCGCTCGCCGCCGCCGGCCAGTTTAAAGACGATCTGCTCGACCGCCTGAGCTTCGAAGTTCTTTTCGTGCCGACGATGCGCGAGCGTGGTGCCGCCGATATCGACCTGCTGGCGCAGCACTTCGCCACGCGCATGGCCGCCGAGCTGGGCCTGGCGCGCACGCCGGAATTCAGTGCGGCGGCGCAGGCGGCGCTGCGTTCCTATCCTTGGCCGGGCAACGTGCGCGAACTGAAAAACGTGGTGGAACGTGCCGTGAGCCGCGCCGAAGGAGCCGCCATCCAGGAAGTCGTCTTCGATCCTTTCGGCGGCCGGATGAGCGGCGCGCCCGCACCCAGGAACGAGCCAGCGCGCAGTCCGGGTGAACCGCCCGCCGCGCCCGCTCACGGAGCCGCCGTGCCCGCGCCCGCGCTGCCGGTCGATCTGCCGAGCGTCATCGCGGAG
>CAXUFU010000130.1:0-7004 GCA_964250275.1 uncultured Chthoniobacterales bacterium
CCCCCCCCGCCCTACAACCGGAACTTACCGGCTACGACATTTTCTCATCTGCTCTGGTGGTCAACTATGCGCAGTGGCGGACTCGTGAGGCCATCCTGGCGGCGCGCGCCAATCCGGAAGTTGCCCGACGCATCAGTGAGGGCAGCAAGATCGCGCAGAGTTTCAATCCCGTGCTGTATGAGTTGCGGCAGTCCGTGCAGGCCGCCGTCAAATAACGAGGGGGCAGCGCCAAGTAACCGATTAACCCCAGACAGCGAATGACCGGCCCGGAGCGCCTGCCCCTACCTTGGGGTAACGAAACTCAGACCCCGTCTCGCTCCACCTTCAACCGCGGCAGCAGTTGCTCGAGCACACTCACCACGCACTCGCCGACGGATTGCTGGCCCGTTTCGACCACGATCTCCGCGTCTTCCGGCTCCTCGTACGGCGCGTCGATGCCGGTGAATTGCTTGATTTGTCCCGCCCGCGCTTTTTTGTAGAGCTGCTTGGGATCCCGGATCTCGCAGACTTCCAGCGAAGCGTTGACGTACACTTCGACGAACTCGCAACCGCCCTCCAGCGCGATCTCCCGCGCCCGGCGCCGATCGGTGCGATACGGGGAAATAAACGCCGTTACCACCACGTACCCGGCGTCGGCCATCAGCCGCGCGACTTCACTCACGCGGCGGATGTTTTCGATCCGGTCCTCGGGCGAGAACCCGAGGTTTGAGTTCAGGCCGTACCGGATGTTATCCCCGTCGAGCACGTAGACGTGGTAGTGCTGTAAAAAGAGCTCGTTCTCGAGGGCCTGCGCGATGGTGGACTTGCCTGACCCGCTCAATCCCGTCAGCCAGACGATGGCCCCACGGTGGCCATTGCGCCGGGCGCGGTGCCGGGCGGTGATCTGGCTTGCGCTCCAGGTGATATTCTGGCTGACCACCTGGCGCCGGTCCGTATAAACACCGCCGAAGATAATGCCGCCTCCGCTCACCTCGTTGCCGTCGAGCAGGGCGAACCGGCCGAGCGCCGGCACGCGGTCGTGATTATCTAGAACCAGCGGTTTGCGCAGTTGCAGGGTTAATTCGGCCACCTCGTTGCCGGTGACGGTTTGCGGGCCGGCAGCCTCGGCTCCCTCCGGCGCGACCAGGGTCGCGGCGTCGATCACCCGCTCGATGGAGCTGACCTCGCACTCGATCTCCTGGGTGGCGAGTTTCAGCCGATAATGGCCGTGCAAGGATAAGCAATGGCGGCCGTGCCAGAAGACGCTCGCCTTGATCCGGTTCGACTCGATGGGCGCGTCCTCCCGGTGGCTCACCACGTGGCCGCGCTCGACGAAAATCTGCTCGACCAGCGTGATGCCGACACTCTCGCCCGCGCGCGCCGAAGCGCAGACGCCAGGCGCGGCGTTACCGTCCCGCGGCCAACGCTCAATGCTCGCCACCGTGGCCGTCTTGTTGCACGGCGAGAAGACCACTTCCTCGCCGACGCGCAACGTACCGCTCTCGACTCGCCCGGCCACGATCCGGCGGCCCTCGAGGCGGCAGACATCCTGCACCGGCAAGCGCAGCGGCCCCGCGGCGGCAGGCTCTGGCGGCACAAACTCGTCGAGCACCGCCGCCACGGTCGGGCCGGTATACCAGGGCATCGTGGCGGCGCCGGCAGCCACATTTTGTCCGGCGCACGCGGAGACCGGGACGAAAGCGCGCGGCTCGAGTCCGATCCCCGCCAGGAAGGCGCGGTAATGCCGCTCGATCTCGGCGAAGGCCGCGGCGTCATAGCCGGCGAGGTCCATCTTGTTGACCACGACAGCCACCTGCCGCAAGCCCAAGGTGCAAAGCAGGCAAGCCTGGTGTTGGCTTTGTTCCCGCCCATCTTCATCGGCGGCGATCAAGAGCAACGCGCCATCCGCGCGTGCGGCGCCGGTCAGCATCTCTTTGAGGAAGTGTTCGTGGCCGGAGGGGTCGATCAGGACCCCGGCGCGTCCGCCAGGAGTGTGGAAGACGAGCGGCAGTTTTCCAGCGGACGACGCGCCCGGAGCGTGGAGCAAACGGCTGGCCAGCGTAGATTTGCCAGCGCCGGAATGGCCTGCGAGCACGATGCGCCAGGGTGAGTCGGGATCCATCATGCTTTCAACGCACAAACGTGTTCTTGACCCGTTTTGAGTGGCAGAAATACGGGATCCAGAACAGTCCCACGAGAGCGGCCAAGCCGGCAGAGAAGACGGAAGCGAGAGCGAGATCGCCAGAGAGCAGTGAGCAGGCGAAAAGGGAGCCGGGCGACACAATATTGAGGCTTAAGTACGCGAGGATGACGAGGCGAAACGCGCGCCACCGGCTTGATCGGCTCAGACGGGGCTTGGCTCAAACGATAACCGCTCACCGCCTCGCTTGCTGGCATCTGGTTTCGCGCGACTCCCGCGATGATCTCCGGTCCCGTCGTCATTGTCAAAGCACGTCCCCTGCCGCCGGCCTGGATCATCATTTTGCCGCCGGCTTCCTCTGCTATCCGGCTGCGCTGCACGCCTTCTGGCGCGAAGCCCGGGACGGCTCTAGACTGCGCCCATGACGACGATCAACCCTTATCACCTGCGCGCCCGTTGGTATCATGAGCTCAAGCAGCTCTTCATCCTGGCCAGCGAACGTTACCGCGCCGGGGAACGGGATGCTCAACGCTTTTTCACCGAGGAACAGGAGGCTTATCTGGCGGCGATCGGCCAGACCGCGCAGGAGATCTATGATTTCGCGGAGGATCACGCGCGCGGCGGCGAGCCGGATTGGGAGACGGTGTTGCTCATCAGCGCGGCCCGGCGCGATTATCTGCTCACGGTGCAAAACGGCGTGACCTCCCCGCGCCGCGTGGCGACCGAGGACCTGCCGTCGAAGGATGCCGACCTGGATGGGATCGGCTGGCTGCCCCGGCTCATTGCCAAGGCGGAGGCAAAACTCCGCGGCGAGCTACCGCCGGATTTGATGTACGGCTGCGGTGGCGACCGCCGGTTTTTCCACCAGCACGGCTTGGATCCCGCCGATTTTCTGCGCCACGTCTGGGCTGCGCACGGCGATGAGCAGAAAGTGCTGACGTACGTCCGCGAGGGAGCTGTGAGCAAGTAGGTCTGGATGCGGCCGGCCTCTCGTTCGGTTTGTCGAGCTTTTGCACAGAATGAGGCCATGTTTTCGCGGCAGTGCGAGTAACTTCGAAAAGTTTGTGCGGCTGGCCGTGAACGCCACCAGGGAGAGGCGAGCGCCAGCTAAACGGCTGCTGATCCGATTTGTGGTGTGACGACCACACGATCATTGTCCCAGGCGTCGATCAACTCGTCCAAAGCTTTGCAAAGCCGACGAAACGAGCGAGAACGCTCGGCTGCTCTAACGATGTCAAGGCGCTCCGTCATGGGAGCTTGATCCTGCGTCTCCTTGTATTTTCGGTTGGAAAGAAAGCGGCGGCTCATCCAGCCTTTGACGTCTCGAACATCTTCAACTTCGCCGGTAAAAGTAAGATCGGCTGGTAGAGCCGGCTTCCCACTAATCAGATGTCCCGCTACGCTCTCTAAGCTGGCAAGAAACCAGGCTTCGTATTCACGTCTTGCAAACACTACCGCTACAGGGTGGCGCGGCCCAGACAATAGTATCCGCTCCACGAAGCTCGCCGCCATTCGCACCGGGCAAGCATCTTCTCCGTCTGCATCCATCACAACGAGGACGCCCGCACAGCCTCGTTCGCGGAAGGCAAGTTCCACGAACTTTTCTAATCCATTCGACTTCGTCAGATTGCCACAGCCATGGGCATTTTTCGGACGTGCTACTTTCAACTCCCAGCGTTGCCGCACGGCCAACAAGCGACGAAGCAACACTGGAATCGCTTCGACCTCGCCATCCCCCTCAACAATCGGGACGAGCACGTTCCTCATCTAAATGGTAAGTGCTTGACGCCGCAGCCCCTCAATACGCAGCAAATCACCCGCACCAAAAAGCTGGTCCTCCACCGCTTGGCGCTGGGTCTCGTCAATATGCCCGATTGAAGTAACCCCCTCCTCCCTTTCCACCACCCGAAGATTGTCCGCGGGAAAACGGGAGATAAGGTCCGGACTCTGCGTCGTAATCAGAAGTTGTCCCCTGCCGGCTGCCTCGAGCAAAACATCACTCAGAACTCCCAACGCACCTGGATGCAACGTAAGCTCGGGTTCTTCCATGGCGAGAAACGCTCCCGAAACCGGTCGTCCGTACAGAGCGACAAGGAGTCCAAGCATACGCAGGGTGCCATCAGATTCCTGCGAAAGATCGAACCAAGCTAAATTGTCGCTTCCCATCTGATGCTGAAGCTCCGTGACAAGAAACCCCCCAATCTGACGAACTCGTAAATCTGAAATGCCACCGATCACCTTGTTCAGAGCCAGCTTAAAATCGTCATACCATTTTCCCTCTCGCAGGTGTCGTAAAACAGAAGAAAGATTGTCACCATGCTCGGTGAGTTGCTTGAGAGGAGACGGTTCTTGAGGCTTGCGCAATGTGTTAGGGAAAACAGTGCAGAAATTCATTCCTCGAAGGAAAGCGCGGACGCGGGAATAAATCGGCGATAATACCGCGATTGATGTTAACGCTAGTGAAATCGGTTCAAGCCTCTGGTATCTATCTGTCCCTCCAGGAATCTGCTCTCCCCAAAGCGACAGCCGACTTCCATCGCGTTCGAAGCGAGCGGCAGGGCGGTCATTCACCGCGGCTTCACAATACTCTCGTTTTACGTGATATTCGCCTTCCTTACCACTCGCAATGCAGAACCCATAGGTCGCTTGCAAAGTCTTCGTCCGTATCTTTAGATCGATCTCCACTTGAAACGGTCTCGTCGGGGCGTATCTGCGCAAAGCCACGATGCCATGGCGGTTTAGGATGGCGTCGTCCAAACTGCCGACTGCATCGCGGACAAATCGCAGTACATCCACGAACGAGCTTTTACCTGCACCGTTGCGGCCAACAAGAACTGTCAAGTCCTCGAGCGCGACCGTTTCATCGGCAATGCACCGAAAGTTTTTGACGTGGACCTGTGTGATCATCGTGCCCTCTGGGGATTAAGACTCTCCCGGACGCTACCTGCGGCGCAAGGGGGAAAGTGGACGGAAGGTGCGGGGTCTGCCCGATCCCGGGAGCCGCCCACTTATAGAGCAACTAAGCGGAACCGATCAAGATGCCCACGATGAAGACAAGGACGCCGCCGACCACCACCTGGAACGTCGCGGCCAAAAGCGGCGTGTCCATGTAGCGGTGCCGGATCCACGCGATCACCGCCAGTTCAATGGCCACCACGCCCATGGCGACCGCCATCGCGTAGTAAAAATTCACCAGCAGGAATGGCATGGTGTGCCCGATTCCGCCCGCGGTCGTCATCAACCCGCAGACGAGTCCTCGCGCCCAGGGATGGCCGCGCCCGCTCAGCACGCCGTCATCGGAAAGCGCCTCCGCGAAACCCATGCTGATGCCCGCGCCAATGGAGGCCGCCATGCCGACCAGGAAAGCGTCCCAACTCTTGTGCGTGGCAAAAGCCGCGGCAAAGACGGGCGCGAGCGTGGAAACGCTCCCGTCCATTAATCCAGCCAGGCCAGGCTGGACCACTTGCAGCACGAAACGCCGGCGCTCGGTATCATCCTCTTTTTGTGTCGCGCCGGAGGCTTCCTGTTTTTCGACCATGGATTCAGCCAGGTCGTAATGCTTGGCTTCTTCGGCCGCCAGGTCACCGAGAAGCTGGCGCACGCCGGCGTCGCTGGTTTGGGCGATGGCTGCCTGGTAAAACCGGCGGGATTCCTGCTCCATGGTTTCCACCTCGCGACGGATCATGGGGACCGTCAAAATAGCGTTGACCCAGAGCGGCCGGCGGGTCAGGAAGCCGTGCACGTCCTCGCGGCGGATGAGCGGGATGTGCCCGGAAAAACGCGCCTGATAAAGTTCGAGGAGCCGGTGACGATGGCCATCCTCCTCGTCGTGCATGGCTTGCAAAGATTTCGCGGTCTCCGGGAACTCGCCGCCGATGCGATGGGCAAAATCAGCGTAAATGCGACCGTCTTCCTCTTCGGCCTGGATCGCCAGCGCCAGCATTTCCTGCACGCTAAGGTCTTGGAGTCTTTTTTTCATGGGATCTGCGGCGGCGCGCCAGTGGTAATAGAGCATCCCTCCCCACTCCAGAAAAGCCTCGGCGGTAATGGTGTTGACCCGGGCTCCGCCAAGGCTCAGCATCGCAGCCATGACCACCAACGTATTTCCCGCCAGTGCCACCACTTCGGAACGCTGCGACGCCGAGGTCGCACGCTGGAGCTTGCTGCAGCACCCGTTTTATCTCGCCTGGAGCGACGGCACTTTGCCCGTGGCCGCGCTGCGCGATTACGCGCGGGATTACGGCGCCTTCATTCGCACCGTCGGCAGCGGTTGGGAAACGGTTGGCGAGATGCATCTCGCGAGCGTCGAGCAAGGGCATGCGGAAGTGTGGCAAACGACCTTTGCCGCCGGCTTGGATACGGAGGTCACCGACGACGCGCAAGTCCCGGCCGTGGCCGCCCTGGTGCAGACGGCGCATGCGCTTTTTGCGGAGCCGGTCACCGCCCTGGGCGCGTTGTACGCCTTCGAGAGCCAGCAGCCTTTCACCGCTCGGAGCAAGCTCGCCGGGCTCCAGCACCACTATGCGCAACTGCCGGCCTGCTGCGGCGAATACTTCCGGCTGCACGAGGATGATCTCGATGAGCCGGCCCTGCTCGCAGCCAGGCTGAACTCCCTGGCTCCCGCGCAGCAGGAGCAGGCCGTGGCCGCCTGCAAGCGCATGAGCCACGGGCTGCACGCTGCGTTGACCGGCTTGCACGCGCCCTACGCCGCCGAGTAGGGCAAAACCGCGGCTACTTCCAGGCAGGCGCGCGCTTGCATGAATCGGGAGGTGATCGGAGGCTGTCCCCATGATGGAACCAATGCAGCCGATGACACCCAAGGACCCGATGAAGCCCATGGCGCCCATGCAGCCGATGAACGCCGTCGCACCTTGGTGGCCGCGCG
>CAXUFU010000131.1:0-5546 GCA_964250275.1 uncultured Chthoniobacterales bacterium
GGGGATTTTCGCTGGGTTGGCGCCCGCGGGGGGCGCCCCCGGCGCGCCCTTGCACGTGCGGCGGCATGTCGGACGCGCGGATCACGCCCTCCTCGCACAGCGCGCACGCGCGCTCGATCGAGTTCTCTAGCTCACGCACGTTGCCCGGCCAGGCGTAGCGCGCCAGGACTTCCAGCGCCTCCGGCTCGATGCGCTTGGGTTCGCTGCCGGATTGCGTCGCGTTCTTTTGCAGAAAGTAGTTTACCAGGAGCGGAATATCCTCGGTCCGCTCGCGCAAGCTCGGCAGATCGACCGGAATGACCGCCAACCGGTAGAACAGATCCTCACGGAAGGAACCGTTGCGCATTTTCGCCTGGAGTTGCTCGTTGGAAGCGGCCACCACGCGCACGTTGATGGGCACGGTCTTGGTGTCGCCCACCCGGCGGATCATGCGCTCTTGCAAAACGCGCAACAGCTTCGTCTGCAAGGACAGAGCCATGGAATTGACCTCGTCGAGAAAGATGGTGCCACCTTCGGCTTCCTCGAACAGACCGATCTTGTCCTGGAAGGCACCGGTGAAGGCGCCTTTTTTGTGGCCGAAGAGTTCGCTCTCGAGCAAGTTTTCCGGCAAGGCGCTGCAGTTGACGGCCACGAAGGGCGCGTGCTGGCGTTTACTGTTGAAGTGCAGGGCGCGCGCGACGAGCTCCTTGCCCGTGCCGCTCTCGCCCTGGATCAAAATCGTGCTATCGGTGTCCGCGACCTTGTTGATCAGGTTGTAAACGTCCTGCATCGGCCGGCTGGTGCCCACGATATTCTCGAAGCGATACCGGTTCTTGATCTCTTTCTTGAGATAGGTGTTCTCACGCACCGCGGACTGGTAATCCAGCGCCCGTTGCACGGTGAATTTGAGCTCGTCGATCTTGAACGGTTTGGTGATGAAGTCGTAGGCGCCCTGCTTCATCGCCTCGACCGCCTTCTCGACGGAGGCATAAGCCGTGATGAGAATGACGGCTGTCTGCGGCAGCGAACGGCGGCATTCCTGCAAAACGTCGAAGCCCGTGATCTTCTCCATTTTGATGTCGGCGATTACCACCTGCGGATTGATCCCGGGCAACTCTTCAAGCGCCCGTTCCGAAGAGTTGAACGGGAACGCCTGATGCCCGTTTTCACGACAGAGCGTTGAGATGACTTCGACCATTGCAGGTTCGTCGTCGATGATGACAATTTTGGCCATTGGATGGGGTCAGTATTGATTCTGCGAATTTGCGCAAACGCGAAGGTCTGACGCACTTATAATCGCAAAAGTGAGAATAGAAAAGCGCAAAAAATGTTTTTTCACTGTAAACCTTCGCCGACGGCATTTCCGTGCACCATCATCCATGAGACAGGCTGCCGGCAATTTACGATCCCGGCATAGATATTGCGCACCGTTTCAGCATGTACCGGCCACGCGCAGAGGTCGGCGTAAGCCCCCGCCCGGACGCAGCCCAACCGCCCGCTCAAGCCCAGCGCGCGCGCGGGATGCACGGTGATCATCGCCAGTAACTCCGCCGGCGTGAACTGCGGATGAAAATCCGAAAAGGCGCGCAGCTCCTCGAGCAAGCTGAACGAGCCGCCGCTGGCCGGGCTGTCCGTCGCGACGCAGAGATTCACGCCCTGGCGATGCAGGCGGTCGGCGGGGAAGTCGTGGTGCTGAAAGTAACGGTGGCTCAATGGGCAGTGGACGATGGTCATCCCGGCCAACGGACCGTCCGCGGCGAGCAGACGATAATCTTCTTCTTCGACGTCGTTCAGGTGCGCCACGATGCATTCCGGGCCGATGTCGCCCGCCGCGGCGAACTGCGCGAGCGCGGAGCGGCCATGGCCGCAATCGCCCATCGGGCGCCCGAGCGACGCGAGAAAATCGTACAACGGCCCTGTCCCCTTGAGGAACATCGCGCGCTCCTCGGCCGATTCGCCGAGATGGGTCGTCCACGGCACGCCCATGCGCAGCGCATAATCGTGGCAGAGGCGATACAGCTCCGGCGAAGCCGTGAACGGCGCATGCGGGCTCAGCCCCATCCCCCCGAGCCAACCGCTGCGCTTTTCTTGGAAGAAAAGCAGCGCGCCCGCAACCAGTTCTTCGGTCGGGATCGGCTGGCGGACATCGATCATCTCGTAGAACCACCAGGTTCGCACGGGGGGCGGCGGCATTTTCCACATCAGCTCCGGGAAAGACTCGATGTTGAGCAGCGTGGTGGTGCCCCAGCGTTGGGTCTCGGCAAACCCGCGGGCGATAGCCGCGAGATAATCCTCCGGGTGCAGGGACCGTTTGATGGCGTTGATGCGCCCGATCCACTCCGTGAAACTGTGCGGCGGCAGGATGGCGTGCCGCAGGTTGGAATAATCGAGATGGCAGTGGGCGTTAATGAAACCCGGCGACAGCGCAACCTCGCCCAGATCGATGACTTGCTCGCGCGGGAACGCGCTCCGGATGTCCGCCCATGGGCCGACGGCGACGATGAACTCCTCGCGCACGACCACCGCGCCGTCCTCGAGAGGCGGCCCGTCCATGGTGACAAGGATGCGGCTGCGGTAAATCATAAGGGGGGCGTCGGACGCTACCTTGCTAGGTAGGGATGGCTCTCCGAGCCGGTCTCTTGCTGTCTTGGGAAGCGTCCAGCTTACATAGCGCGACCCGTGGCCTCAAGACGCCTAACAGACAATCAGGGACCGGGCCGGAGGCCCATCCCTACCTTGGGTCTTGTCAATCCACTTCCCCTTTAACCACACGCCGCGCTTCCGCCACGAGCAGATTGCACGCTTCCTGACACAACAACGGGATGGACGGCGTCTGACCGATTGGAAGCACGGCGCCGCATTGCTCTGCGCTTGGATCGTATTTCGAGGCGGGCAGGGCCTGCGAGGGCACCGTCCCGGCCTCGTCGCGCGCCCAAAGGATCGTGCGCAAGCAACCGCCGGCCGAACGGCAAAAGCGGCCGATCAGCGCGTCGGCCTGATCGTCGGTCAGTTTTTGCGTGATGCGGTACATGCCCGATTGCCGGTTCAACGTTTCGCGCAAACTCGTCACCCGCAAGCGGCCGGCGCGGTACGCGACCCAGGCCCCCAACCTTCCGGGATAAAAGAGATCCAGGGCCAAGCGCAGCCCCGCGGTTCCCGTTACACGCAAGCGCCAACCCCGGCGCAGATCGGGTGCCGTCTTCAGCGGGCGATACTTTTCCGCATCCGTATAGCGCGCGATCTCCGCCGCGGCCTCCGCGTCCTCGTAGCCGGCCAGTGCCTCGGGCGCCAGGTCCGCATCGAGGTAGTGCCGCAGCTCGGCCGCCATCCCGTTGGAGGACACCACGGGCGCCACCTGGATTTCGCCGCAACGGAACGCTCCCGCTGCCAGCGCTTGTGCCAGCAAGGCTTCGGCCGACCCGCCGTTGGACTCCAGCGGGCTCACGGGAGCTGCCATTTAGGAGCAAACATGGATCAATTGCTATCCCAACGAAAGAAGCTCAACGCCAGGATGCCCATGACCACCACCCACGCGCCCAGAGCCAGGGCGTTCGTCTGCGCGTCGTGCAGCGGCGGCGCGCCGACCATCGTCACGCGCAGGGCATCCGCCAGATAATTGAGCGGCACCAGGTCGACAATGGCTTTGAGAAAAATCGGCAAGCCGTTCACCGGGAAAAAGATGCCGGAAAGCAAGATCATCGGCAAATTGACGATGTTGGCCATGGCCGTGCAGCTCTCCTCGTTGCTGCTGACGGCCGCCATGAAGAAGCCAATGGACAGGAAGGTCAGATTCCCGAGCAGCACCCAGCCGCTGAACAGCCACCAGCTTCCGACCATCGCCACCTGAAAACCGTATCGGCCGATGGCCACGATGATCGCCGTTTGCACCAGCGCAATGGTCAGCCGCAGAGCAATGTAAGCGGTCACGAGCGTCGTGCGCGGCAGCGGCGTCGCGCCGAGGCGCTTGAGCACCCCTTGCACCCGCAGGGCGACGAGCGGCGGAGCGGTCGCCAGGAGGCCGATCTGCATGATGCTCATGGCCAGGATGCCCGGCAGCAAATAATCGATGGTGCGGATTTCCCGCGCCTGCACCGGCTGCGTTTTGACTTCCACCCAGGCCGGCTGTCCGGTCACGCCAGCGTTGACGCCGGTCAGCACTCGATCCAGCAGGGCCTGGAGCGCCGGCTCCAGGGTCTGCCGGGAAGGATCGATCGTGAGCAGGATAGGCGCGATGTCCGGGGGAGCGAGAGGTTTGTCCGCCGGCGGGGCGGCCTGGCTGGGAGGTTGGCCGGCCGCGGCGGCCTGGTGCGCCTGGAGTTCAGCCGCGGCGTCGCGCAGGTAGTTTTCCTTGACGGTCGCCGCCTTCTGCGTCAAGCCGGCGGGGATGGTAATCATGGCATCCATCCGGCCGTGCTTGAGGTCTTCGCGGCCCGCGGCATCGCTGGTGGGGGTAAACACCAATTCCGAAAACGGATTCTTGTCCGCGGCATAGCGATCGACCTTGCCGTCGCGATCGGCGCCGGCTTTGGGGATCGCCAGCAAGGCGTCCTTGATCTGGCGGCCCAACTCGCCGCCATCGGCATCGACGATGCCAACGTTCCCGTCCACCTTGTCGTGATTGCTGTAAATCAGCCCGAAGAGCACGACGAAAATGACGGGAAAGGCAATCGTCAAAAACAGCGCCTTGCGATTGCCGAAAAATTCACGCGCATTGGCGAGGTAAAGCTGGCCGAGAGCCTTCATGAGCGGCGGGCGTGGAGAGATGGCATAAGGGGAAGGTCCCGGCGGCTCATTCGCGGATGCGGCGCCCGGTCAATTTCAGAAAAACATCTTCGAGCGTCGCGGTCCGGATGGAGAGCCCTTTGAGCTCGACCCCGGCTTGCGCGGCGGCTTCCAGCAGCGCGCCGGCGGTCTTGGGGCTGTCGGTCGAAAACAGGATGGCCTGCCCGTTGCGGTGTTCGGCCTTATCGACCGCAGGCAAGCGTTCAAGCGTTTCCAGCGGCAGCGCCACGTCTTCGACGAACTCCACCGCCGAACGTTCGAAGTGTTCGTTGATCAGGCCCTGCGGCGAACCTGTGGCAATGACTTTGCCATGGTCGATGACGACAAGATTGTCGCAGAGCCGCTCCGCCTCCTCCAGATAATGCGTGGTGAGCAAGACGGTTTTGCCTTCCGCCCGCAACCGGCTGATCACGTCCCACAGCGAGCGCCGCGCCTGCGGATCGAGGCCGGTGGTGGGTTCGTCGAGGAACACGATGGCGGGATCATTGACCAGCGCCACCGCGATGGCCAGCCTTTGCCGCTGGCCACCGGAGAGGCTGTCGGAGGGCGCATCGGCCTTTTCTTCGAGGTTGACCATGGCGATCAGGTCTTTGACGGGCAGCGAACGCGCGAAAAAGCTGGCGAAGAGACGCAACAACTGTTTCGGGCTGAGCTGCTTGTAAAATGCGGTGCTCTGGAGTTGGACGCCGATGCGTTCCTTCACCTCCCGCGGATGGCGGCGCACGTCCGTGCCGAGCACGTTGACCTTGCCGCTATCGGCGGTGCGCAGACCCTCGACGATCTCG
>CAXUFU010000131.1:5556-6997 GCA_964250275.1 uncultured Chthoniobacterales bacterium
CCGTGGTGCTTTTGCCCGCGCCGTTTGGCCCCAGCATGCCAAAAATCTGGCCGGGCTCGACCTGGAACGAGATGCCATCGACCGCGCGCAACGGACCGTAAACCTTGACGAGATCGGCGACTTCGATGGCGTTGGTCATGCGGGGTAGGAAGGTGTAACACACTTCCGCCCCCTGCCCACTCGGAATTTCGGTCAGGGCAGCGGAGCTGCCATTCCAAAAAGAAGGTAGGGGCGGGCTCTCCGAGCCGTCCCAAGCTGTCCGGTAAGTCTGTCCCGGAGGAAGGCGTCTCCAGCAACCAATGGGGCG
The DNA here is from genome assembly GCA_964250275.1 of uncultured Chthoniobacterales bacterium. Lineage (GTDB taxonomy): Bacteria > Verrucomicrobiota > Verrucomicrobiia > Chthoniobacterales > SZAS-18 > CAXUFU01. The sequence goes on from CAXUFU010000131.1 coordinate 5,864, forward strand.
GCTGGGGAGAGCCGGCCGCTACCTGTTTTTGCAAGCCGCTCGTGCGGGCGTCGCCCCATCAGGAAAGTCCCGGCACCGCGATCCCGGTAATCGCCTCCGTCAAAGCCCTGGCCAAATCCTCCATCCGGTACGGCTTGGCGACCATCGCCACGAAACCGTGGGCGCGGAAGTCTGCGATGACCGCATCGTTGCTGTAGCCGCTGGAAACAATCGCCCGCACGCCGGGATCGATCTCGCGCAGACGCCGCATCGTCTCTTTGCCGCCCATGCCGCCCGGAATCGTCAAATCCAGGATGACGGCGGAAAACGGACGCCCCGTGACGCGCGCGGTCTGGTATTCCGCCAGAGCTTCCGCGCCGTCGTGAGTGAGCACGGAGTCGTATCCCAGCAGGCCCAGGATGGCCCCGGCCAGATCGAGGATATCCGGGTCGTCGTCCATGAACAACACCCGGCCGGTGGGCGGCGGCGGCGGCGGTGGCGACTTGAGCCGGACGGGAGACACGGCCCGTGGCGAGACCGGCAAATAAACGGTGAAGGTCGAGCCGACGCCCAACTTCGACTCGACGCGGATAACGCCTTCATGCTTGCGCACGATCGAGTAGGCAATGGCCAGACCCAAACTCGTGCCGTTCGAGCGCGTCGAAAAGAACGGGTCGAAGATTTTGGACAAGTTCTCGGCCGCGATGCCGCTGCCGGTATCCTGGAGCACGATTTGAACGTACGCCCCCTCCGCCGATTCTGCCTCCTGGGCGGAGGCCAATCCTTCCACGGAATCCGCCAGGCCCGCCGTGACCCGCAACGTGCCGGTCCCGGGCATGGCCTGCGCGGCATTGAGCGCCAGATTATGGATGACCTGCACGATCTGCCCTTCATCCGCCTCGACCGGGGGTAAATCGGGCTGACACTGATAATGGATCTGGACGCCGGACTGGTGGCGCAACGCGCCCCGGACCGCTTGCTCCAGGATGGACGGCAGCGCCAGCGTTTTGCGCAGCGGATCGCCGCCGCGGGAAAAGGTCAGCAACTGGCCGGTCAAGTCGCGGGCGCGCCAGCACGCTTTTTCCGCCCGGTCGAGCGCCTCGATGGTCCGCGCCGGGAGATCGGCGGCGGAGCGCGCCCCGGTCAGGTTGCCCC
>CAXUFU010000132.1:0-2032 GCA_964250275.1 uncultured Chthoniobacterales bacterium
GCCCAGCCCGAGGCAGGTGGAGATCAGCAGCGCCACCATCGCGCCGATGAATTTGGCCCGATACGGCAGCAGGTAGGCGAAGAGGCGGGCTGCCTGCCGCAAGGTTTCCGTGTTCACCGGCACCTTCGGCGGGGCGCCGGTGCCGGCCGCCTCACCCGGCACGGGGATCGACGCCGCGGGCCCCGAGGCGGTCGGGCCAGGGACGGCGGAAGAAGGAGTGGGAGCAACGGCCATGAGTGCAAACGAGAACCGGGCGGCAAGAGGAGCGGTACATGACTCCAATTTGCCGCGCGCGGCAAGGAAACGCCTTTACAGGCGCGTGCCGTCTGCTTATGGAACCGGGGAAGATGTGGCGGTGCCACCAACCAGAGCGACATGCCGCCAAGTTTCCCTCTCAGGCCGCTCCGCGGGTTAGTGGCGCTCGCGCTCGCCGCCGGGCTTTGCGTGCTGCCGGGCTGCGGCGGCGACGCCCGGGACAAAGCGCGCGCGGAGATCCGGCAGGCCAATCATTCTTTTACGGCGGCGGATTTCGTCAAGGCCGCGGCGAACGGCGACCAGGCTCTGGTCGAGGCGTATTTGCGCGGCGGGATGGATCGCAACGCCCAGGATGCGCGCGGGTTTACCGCACTGATGGCGGCGGCGCAGGCGGGCAAGAACGACGTCGCCAAAGCGCTGCTCGATGAGAACGCCAAGCCCGATTTGCAGAACAACGATGGCGCCACCGCGCTCATCCTGGCCGCCGCCGCCGATCAGCCGCAAACGGTGCGGACCTTGATCGAGGCCAATGCCGATGTGCGGGTCAAAGACCACAAAAACTGGACCGCGCTCATGCGAGCCGTGTACGACGGCAAGGACCGCGTGGTGGACGTGCTGTTGTCGACCAGCCGCGACCAGCTCGCGCGCGATAAACAACTCGACCGCGCGCTGGCCGTGGCGGCCTTGCTGGGTAATGACGGCATCGTGCGCCAACTGCTCGACCATGGTGCCAACGTCAACGCCACGATCGAGAACAATCAGACCGCGCTCATGTACGCCGCCACCGGCGGTAAGCAATCGACCGTCGAGTTGCTGCTGGACCGGATGGCTGATCCGCGGCTGGTCAACGCCGAGAGCGCGAACGCTTCCATCCTGGCCCTGCAACGGGGACACCCGGAAATCGCCAAGTTGATCGACAACCGCACGCCGGGCCAGACGGCGTCCGTCGCCACCGCGGAAGCCGCTGCCGGCGCGACACCAGCGGCGCTGCCCTTGACCGACACCGAGGCAAAACAAGCCGCCGCCAAGGCGGCTGGCTCAGAAGATCGCGCCTCGCTCAAACAACACGGCCTGGAGAGCACCGCCGCCGCCAAGGAGCCGGCACCCGACGATGACGGGGATGGCTTTAGCAACGAAGAGGAAGTCGCCGCCGGGACCGACCCGCATGACCCAAAATCGCATCCGCCGTACTACACCAAGCTGCGCTTGAAGCGGATTGAAGGCGAGGCATTCCCGGTGGTGTTCGACGGCTTCGACAACAAGAAAATCCATGTCACCGTGCGCGAGGAAGGCTCGGATTTGCCGGACGGCAAAGCGGAACGCAAACTCGACGTGGGCCCGGGCGAGCGCATCGGCGATCTGCCGTACGTGGTCTTCAAGGTGCGCCACCGGGAGGTCGAGGAGAAAGACACCGGCAAGCCGCTGGACATGTCTGAATTGACGCTTGCCAACCCGGCGACGGGCCAAAAGATCGTGCTCGTCAAGTCGATGCCCGCCAACAGCCCCGATGCCACTGCACTTTTGAGTTCCGGCGCGGGCCAGCCGGACATCCCGGTCAAGCTGGGCCAGCAGTTTACGATTCCGCACGACGAGCAGACTCGCTACGAGGTCATCGACATCCGGCCCACGCAGGTGATCCTGAAAATTGTCGGCAGCAATCAGACGATCACCGTCTCGGCGGATCTGGAGCCGCCGAAGTAGCAGCCGGCGCTGCCTGGACGGGCACGGCCCATGAACAACCAAAAATACTTGGACGGGGCCCGCCCCCACGAACCCC
>CAXUFU010000132.1:2042-6990 GCA_964250275.1 uncultured Chthoniobacterales bacterium
GGCACGCTCCGTCGTGCCCCTGACTGTCTGCCGGCGGGGCCGCTTCCCAGAACAGAAAAAACAGGGGCACGACGGAGCGTGCCCGTCCAAGTGTTTGGAGGGGTGCACTTGGCGGTCCAGTGGGCGCGCCCGGCACGAGGGACCGGCCTGGAGGGCAGCCATCCTCCCGGAACGACTTTTTTTGGTTCCGCCAATTGCAATCAATTCCGGCGGTATTACCGTGCGCGATCCATGATCAAAACGGGCATCGAATGGGATATCCCCTCGGCCACTTCCGCCTATAACGTCGATCGTTGGGGCGCAGGCTATTTTTCCATCAATGCCAAGGGCCATTTGCAGGTCTCGCCGCTCAAGGATCAAGGCGCCACCATCGACATTATGGATGTCGTGGCCGAAGCGCGCGAGCAAGGCCTGGGCTTCCCGCTCGTGATCCGTTTCCAGGACCTATTGCGCCATCGCGTGCACACGATTTGCAAGGCTTTCGATAGCGCCATCACCGAGGCCGGTTACCAGAAACCTTACCGCGGCGTTTTCCCGATCAAGGTCAATCAATTGCGCGAGGTGGTAGAGGAAATCCTCGACGCCGGCGCCGAATATCATTTCGGGCTGGAATGCGGCAGCAAGCCGGAACTGTTCGCGGCGCTGGCGGTGCACCGCGACCCGGAAAGCATCATCATCTGCAACGGGTACAAGGATGGGCCTTTCATCCAAAACGCGTTGCTCGGGCGCAAGCTGGGCAAGCAAATCATCCTGGTGGTCGAGAAGGTCGAGGAGCTGCGCCAGATCGTGGAAATCTCCCGCGAGATCGGCGTTGTCCCACTGGTGGGTCTGCGCGTGCGCCTGCAAACCAAGGGCGCCGGCAAATGGGCGAACAGCGGGGGCGAGAACGCGAAGTTTGGCCTCTCGACCGCGGAACTGGTCGAAGCCAGTGAATACCTCAAGGCGCAGGGCCTGGCCGATAGCTTGCGGCTCATCCATTTCCATGTTGGCTCGCAAGTGCCGGACATTGGCACCATCAAGCGCGCGGTGCGGGAAGCGGCGCGGTTCTATGCCAAGATGGCAAAGATGGGTCATAAGCTCGGCTACCTGGATGTCGGCGGCGGGTTGGGCGTGGATTACGATGGGTCGCGGACCGCGTTTGATAGCTCCACCAACTACACGCTCCAGGAGTACGCGCGCGACATCGTCTACAACATCATGGACGTGTGCGACTCAGAGAAAGTCGCGCATCCGACCATCATCAGCGAGAGCGGGCGGGCGTTGGTGGCGCATCATTCGATGCTTGTGATCGAGGCTTTCGGCGCGATCGAGAAAGAGAGCGCGGAGAACAGGGTGGACGTGCGCGAAAGCGACGCCAAACTCGTGCAGGACATTTCCGAGACGCAGAAGGCGCTCAGCCGGGAGAACCGGCTGGAAGGCCTGCACGACGCCTTGCAGTACAAGGAACAGGCGCAAGCCATGTTCGAGCTGGGTCTGGTGGACCTGGAGACCAAGGCAAAGGTCGAACGCATTTACTGGCAGATAGCGCGCAACGTCGTCGGTTTTTTTGAGGGCATGCGCTACATCCCGGAAGAAGTGCGTGAGCTTTCCAATCAATTGGCGGACCAATACCTCTGCAACTTCTCCATCTTTCAATCGCTGCTGGATCATTGGGCGCTGGGCCAGCTCTTCCCGATCATGCCCATTCACCGGTTGAGCCAGGCGCCGGAGCGCAACGCGACGCTGGTGGATATCACCTGCGATTCCGACGGCAAGATCAACAAGTTCATCGATCTCCAGGATGTGAAGGATACGCTCCCGCTGCACGAACTGCGGCCGGGCGAGCCATACTATCTAGGGTTATTCCTGGTCGGCGCCTATCAGGATATCATGGGGGATCTGCATAACCTGTTCGGACGGGTGAATGAGGCTCACGTGTTCCTGGATGAGGACGAAGATGTTGGTTACTACATCGAGGAAACGATCGAGGGGAGCACGATCGCGCAGGTCCTGGCGTTGACGCAATGGCAGCAACCGGAGTTGGCCCGGCTGATGAAGGCGCAGATCGATGCCGCCATCAAGACCGACCGTCTGAAGCCAAACGAGGCAATGAAGCTGCTGGCGAGTTGGGAAAAGAGCTTGCAGGGCTATACGTATTTGACCTTGAACGGGACCAAGTAGTCCTAAGTAAAGGCAAGGGCCGTTTGAGACATTGACCCTTCTATTTGTGCGGAGGCACTTCTTTCATGGCGTTAGCGGGGCGTTGCTTCTGCTGCTGTTCAGCGGGCCGACCGGCTGCCAGCGCCGCGAAACGGCCGTGCAAATCGGTAACCGCGAGCAAGTCCTCCAATTGGGCAACTTGACAGAGCCGACCGACCTCGATCCGCAGGTCATCGCCTCGCAGCAAGATTTCAACATCGTGCTCAGCCTGGAAGAAGGCCTGACCACACCCGATCCGAAGGATCTGCATCCCACGCCCGGCGCCGCCCAGAGTTGGGACATCTCACCCGACCAGACCGTCTATACCTTTCACCTCAGACCTAATGCCCGCTGGTCCGACGGCACGGCGGTGACGGCGGCGGATTTTCTTTACTCCTACCGGCGGATGCTCTCGCCGAAGCTTGGGTCCGAATACAGTTACATGCTCCACGTGGTCAAAAACGCGGAGGCTTATAACACCGGCCAGCTCACCGATTTCAGCCAGGTCGGTTTCAAGGCGCTCGACGCGTTGACGTTGCAAGTCACGTTAACGTACCCCACGCCGTATTTCCTTTCACTGATCGGCCATCATTCCTGGTTCCCGGTGAACAAAACGGCCATCGAGAAGTGGGGCGCCATGGATGAGCGATCCACTCCCTGGACGCGGCCCGGGCATTACGTGGGCAACGGGCCGTTCGTACTCAAGGAATGGCGCACCCACCAGATCATTAGCGTGGAAAAGAGTCCCACCTATTGGGATGCGGCCAACGTCCGGCTGCACGGCATTAACTTCTATCCCATCGAGAGCGCCGACACGGAAGAACGCGCCTTCCGCGCCGGCGAGTTGCACGTCACTTCAACGATCCCCACGACCAAGATCGATGTTTACCACCGGGAGCATCCGGAGTTGCTGCACCTGGAGCCGTTCCTGGCGACTTACTTCTACCGGCTCAACGTGAACAAGCCGCCGCTAAACGACGTGCGCGTGCGCAAGGCACTTGCCATGAGCATCGACCGCGAGAGCCTGGTCAAGAACGTGACGCGCGGGGGCCAGCCGCCGGCGTTTAGCCTGGTTCCGCCCGGGACCGGCGGCGATTATCAGCCGGACCAGAAAATTGCCGAAGACGTGCCCGCCGCCCAACAGTTGCTGGCCGATGCCGGTTATCCCAACGGGACGAATTTTCCACCGGTGCAAATCGTTTTTAATACGAGCGAGACACATCGCGCTGTCGCCGAGACGATCCAGGAGATGTGGCGCCGGAACTTGCACATCAACGTGACGCTGCAGAACGAGGAAGCCAAGGTCTTGGAAGCCACCATGCGGGAGCAGGATTATCAGATCGCGCGCTATGCCTGGGTAGGCGATTACAACGATCCCAACACGTTTTTGTCGCTGATGACGAGTAGGGGCGGGAACAACCAAACAGGCTGGGGTTACCCGGAGTACGATCGGCTGATCGATCTGGCCGCGCGAACGCCCGACCCGGCAGCGCGGGTGAAAGTCTTTCAGCAAGCAGAAGACATCCTGGTCGACCAGGTGCCGATTATCCCCATCTATTTTTATACCCGCGACAATCTGCGGCTGACGAACGTGGCCGGTTGGTACGGCAACTTGCTGGACATCCATCCTTACCAGCGAGTGTACCTCAAATGATGGGGGCAGGCGGCTGGTGCGTGCCCCATCGGCTCGTCTGGAGGATTTACCAGTCCAGCCAGGCCTTCCCCAACGATTTCTACAAGCCGTCGCCGGAAGGCGACGGCGCCGGTTGGTGTTTTGGACTGGCTAGCGCGCAACAACACCAAGAATGACTTCTTCGCCGGCGGGCACGCAATTGGAAGACTGGTTTGACGCCGCCGACCGTGAGTTTCGATCCCTGGTAGGAGCGCTGCCCTCGCCCCATTGCGAACTCAGCGTGGCCATACCAATGCGCGACGAAGCGGCCGGCATCACCGCGGCCTTGCGCGCGCTGGAAGCGCAGACGGATGCAAACGGCGTCCGGCTCGATCCCCGGCGCTACGAGGTACTGGTTCTGGCCAACAATTGCCGGGACGAAACCGCGGCGCTGGCCCGCCGCTTCGGCGCCGATCATCCCCGCATGCAGCTTTGCGTGCTGGAGGCGACTCTGCCGCCCGCCAAGGCGCACGTGGGAGCAGCCCGGCGCCTGGTGATGGATGCGGCCGCTCGCCGGCTGGCGCGCCTGGGCCGCTCCCGGGGAGTGATCGCGTCCACGGATGGCGACACGCGGGTTTGCCCCCTGTGGGTCACGTCCATGCTGGCGGAGACCGCCGCGGGCGCGGATGCCGTGGGCGGCCGGATCTGGTCGTGCCACCGGGAGGTGGCGGCGTTGGAAGCGGGGGTCCGGTCGCGTTACCGCCGCGACAACACGTACCGCGCCCTGCGCACGGCCTACGCGAGCGCTTTCGATCCGGAGCCGTCCGACCCCTGGCCGCGCCACGACCAATATTTCGGGGCGAGCCTGGCGATTACCGTGGAAGCTTATCGGGCGGCGGGCGGCCTGCCGGCAGTGCAGGCGCTGGAGGACATGGCCCTGGCGCGGGCGCTGGAACGCATCGACGCCCGGGTGCGGCACAGCCCGCGCGTGCGGGTGCAGACTTCCCTGCGGTACGCCGGCAAAGTGGAGGTAGGATTATCGACGACGCTGAGGCAATGGGCGCACGGGGCGCGCGCGGGCGAAGAGCTGCTGGTCGACTCGGCCGGCGCCATCGCCCGGCTGGCGCGCGATCGGCGGCTGGTGCGGCTGCTCTGGAA
>CAXUFU010000133.1:0-6965 GCA_964250275.1 uncultured Chthoniobacterales bacterium
GCCCCGGTATTGGCCCGAGAAGAGATCGGCGAACCCGTGCACCGGGGCATGCACGCGTTCGGTGTTGAGCACGATCCCGACCGTGCCCGCCATCCAAGGAATGCTGTACCGGTTTTGCGGATCGAACGGCTGGTTGAGGAAGGCAGGATCGAGATTCCCGAAGTTCGAGAGGGCGGCACGATCGAGCGGCCGCAGCAAGCCTGCTTTGATCAAGGCCTCGACCGTGTATTCGCTCGGTTGAACGAGATCGTAGCTGCCGCCGCCGGCCAGGAGTTTGGCGAGCATTTCCTCGTTGGAAGCATAATTCTCCACCGAGACGCGGATGCCCGTTTCCTTCTGGAAAGAGTCGATGACGCCTGCGGGGATGTACTCCGACCAGCAGAAGAGATTGAGCTGCCCACCCGCGTGCAGCGTCCCGCCGCCGCCGGCGATCCACCAAGCCAGCGCCGCGAAAATCGAGCGCAGAGTTGTCACGGCAAAGTTTCACGCGCCGCCACATCCGCCAGGGCCCGCGGGCGCAGCCGGGCGAGCAGCAGCAGACCGGCGGTGGCAGCCAGGAAGATCGTGCTCAAGGCGTTGAGTTTCGGGTTCAAACCTATTTTCGCCAGGCCGAAGATTTTCTGGGGCAAGGTCTGCGACGCCGGGCCGTTGGTGAACACCGTGACGATGTACTCATCCAGCGACAGCGTGAACGACAGGAGCGCACCGCTAAAGATCGCCGGCCGCAAGTAAGGCACGATCACCAGCCAGAACGCCTGCCAGGGGCGCGCGCCCAGGTCCAGCGCGGCTTCTTCGAGGTGCGGATCGATCCCCGCCAGCCGCGCCCGCACCGCCACGAGCACGAACGGGAAACAGAACGTCACGTGGGCCGCCGTGACGGTCACGTAGCCGAGCGGCAGCCGCAAGAAGACGAACCAGAGCAGCAGGCTGACGCCCATGAGCACCTCCGGCTGGAGCATCGGCACGAGGATCAGAGCGCGCAACGGCGGCCCGAGGCGAGGCAGCGGATAACGATGCAGGAGCCAGGCGCCGGCGGTGCCGAAGGAGGTGGCCAAAACCGTGGTGGCACTGGCGATGACGAGGCTGTGGCCCAGCGCCGCCAGGAGCGAGCGATCGGCGGCCAGCAAGCGGTACCAGTGGAGCGTAAAGCCTGTCCAACGCACGCCAAGCGCCGCGTCGTTGAACGAGTAGGCCACCAACAGCGCCACCGGCAGATAGAGAAAGGCGAGCACGCCCGCCGCCCAGCAAGCGAGCAAGTGACGCCGATTCATGGCTGGACTTTATGCCTGCTGAGCAAGGGCTGAGTCAACCGCGGCACTCACCTGCCAGGAAAACTGTACGTTGTCGTGAAGGCCATCACGCTTTAAAAGTAGCGCAGGAAACGATGTCAGTTTTTGTTTCAACTCTCACCACTAAAGGTCAAACGACGGTACCGGAACCTGTGCGTAGGGCACTTGGTTTAGCGGCAGGCCGGCGCCTGGTCTGGGAATTGCGGAGCACCACCGAGGGAGGGGAACCCCAACTTCTTGTACGGTCGGGTCGCCCGCTGTCGGCTTTGGCCGGCAGCCTGGCCTCGATCGTAGCGTTTCCTGGACTCGAGGAGGAAAAGGCGGCGGTCGAGGCGCTGCGTACGGCCCACACGGCTCGTAAGCACCGGCTGAAGTAAGGGCCTAAGAGATGCCTAGTGCATGGAGACCTACTTGCTTGACACCAACGTCGTGCTTCGCTTCCTGCTCCGGGACGAACCGAGAATGGCGACAGCGGCGGAGGCTCTGTTTGCCCGAGCCGAGCGCGGCGAAGTAAAACTGTTAATCGACAGCGTGATCTTGGCAGAGGTGCTCTTTGTTCTACAATCCTTCTACAAGCTGGGGCGAGAAGTCATCGCTGAAGTACTGCTGGAGATGGTTAACAACGCAGGTTCCATCGATACTGATCGACCGGCGGTGCTCACGGACGCTCTCCAGCGCTACCGACGCCACCCGCAAGCCGATTTTGCAGATGCGCTGTTGGCAGCTTTGGCAGCCGAACAGCAAATCCCAGTTGCCTCCTTCGACCGTGATCTAGACCGTTTCAGGGATATAACCCGCTTTCAGCCGCCGGGCTAACGGCAGGCTGTGGTTGCGGTTCCTTCCTTCCCGCTAAACGCTCACCCGGCTGGAGCCGCCGATGAACTCGAGCAAGTCGGCGTTCAATCGATCCTTGGCGGTGAGGTGCAAGCCGTGTCCTTCCCCTTCGTAGACGAGGTACTTCGCTCCGCTGACCATTTGGGCGGTGCGTGCGCCGGAGGCTGTGATCGGCACGGTTTTGTCATTGTCCCCGTGGATGACCAGTGTGGGCACCTTGATCGCGGCCAGATCGGCCCGGAAATCGGTCGAGCTGAACGAGGTGACGCAATCCAGCGTGGCTTTCGGCGAGGCCGGCATGGCCATGGCCAGCGTCCATTGCAATTCGGCCGCGCTGACCGCCGTACCCATGCCCAGCGGGCCGGTGCCATAGAATTGGGTGCTAAAATCGTTCAGAAAATCCGCCCGGTCCTTGTTCAACCCGGCGATGATCTCATCGAAGACCGAGGCTTCGATGCCCTCCGGGTTGTCGGAGGTTTTGAGCAAGAAGGGCGGCACCGCGCTGACGAACACGACCTTCGAAACGCGGGCATCGCCATAGCGGCCCAGGTAACGCGCCACCTCGCCTCCGCCCATCGAAAAGCCGACGAGCGTCACATTTCGCAGATCCAAGCCGTCGAGCACCGCCTTCAGGTCAGCGGCCAGCGTGTCGTAATCGTAGCCCTGCCAGGGCTGGGAAGACTGGCCGAAGCCACGCCGATCGTAAGTGATCACACGCAAGCCGTTCTTGGCCAGGAACACGCTCTGGTACTCCCACATTTGATGGTCCAGAGGCCAGCCGTGGACGAGCACGACCGGGTTGCCGTGGCCCCAATCCGTGTAGAGGAGATTGATGGGGGTGCCATCGGCGTCTTTTCCTGCTTCGATGAATTTCATAGAGGGTGGGTCCCAAGTACGTGCAGCGGGGTGACAAACTAATCCGGGCACCGTCGTGGTGCCGGATGCATGAAGCAAATCGCCGCCTCCGGGACGCCGCTCGCGGCTTGCCTGCGGCGCTTTTTACTCCTAAGCTAGCGAGCATTCCCGTCCTCGCATGAATCCCGGCACATCTGCTCCTGTCACCACTCCCGCGTCTCCGTCTTCTTTCGCGTCCGCCGCCCCGGAGCGCGGCCCGGTGATGGACGGCTCCGAGATTCTGGTTGCCTGTCTGGAGCGCGAGGGCGTCGACACCATCTTTGCCTATCCCGGCGGCGCGAGCATGCCGATCCATCAGGCGCTGACCAAATCGACGAAGATCCGCACGGTCCTGCCGCGCCACGAGCAGGGCGGCGTTTTTGCGGCCGAAGGTTACGCCCGGGCTTCGGGCCGTGCCGGCGTCTGCATGGCCACGTCCGGCCCGGGCGCCACGAACCTCTTGAGCGGCATCGCCGATGCCTACATGGATTCGGTGCCGCTGGTCGCGATCACCGGGCAAGTGCCGCAGTGGATGATCGGACGCGGGGCGTTCCAGGAGACGGACGTCTTTGGCATGACGCTGCCGATCGTCAAACACAGCTACCTGGTCTGGGACATCAACGACATTCCGCGCATCGTCAAAGAAGCTTTTCACATCGCGCAGAGCGGCCGGCCGGGCCCGGTGCTCATCGATCTGCCCAAGAACATTCAGCAGCAGAAAGGCCAGCCCATTTTCCCCGCCCAGGTCAACCTGCGCGGGTATGGCCAGGAACTGCCCGCCGATGAAGTGGCGCTCAACGAAGTCATGGGGCTGATCAGCGGTGCCAAGCGCCCCATGATCTACTGCGGTGGCGGCATCATCACGTCGGGCGCGGCGCCGGAGCTGGCCGAGTTCGTCGAGCGCACGCAGATCCCCGTAGCAACGACCCTGATGGGGATTGGCGCGTTCCCGGAGAGCCACCCGCTCTCGCTCAAATGGCTCGGCATGCACGGCACCGTCTACGCCAACAACGCCGTCAACGAGGCCGATGTGCTGCTGGCGCTCGGCGTGCGGTTTGACGATCGCGTGACGGGCAAGGTCGAGAAGTTTGCCGAGCACGGCACCATCGTGCACATCGATATCGACGCCTCGGAGATCAACAAGAACAAGGCCGTTCGCCTGCCGATTAACGCCGACATCAAGATGGCGTTGCGCCGGCTCAATACCCTGCTGGCGCAAGCCGGCTGGGGACGGGAGAACCGGTACGCGGAATGGCACGCGTCCATTCAGGCGTGGAAAGCGGCGTTTCCCCTGCGCTTTAAGGATACCGATGGCGCCATCCAGCCGCAGTACGCGATTTCATTGTTGCACGAGCTGACGCACGGCGAGGCCATCGTGACGACCGGAGTCGGCCAGCACCAGATGTGGGCGGGGCAATTCTATGATTTCATTCGCCCGCGCACTTTCCTGACCTCGGCGGGCCTGGGCGCCATGGGCTTTGGTTTTCCCGCCGCGCTCGGCGCCAAAGTGGCGTGTCCGGACCGGCAGGTGGTCGATATCGACGGCGACGGTTCGTTCCTGATGAATGTGCAGGAGTTGGCGACGGCAAAGGTGGAGCAGATCGCGGCCAAGGCGATGATCCTCAACAATCAGCACCTGGGGATGGTCGTGCAATGGGAGGACCGCTTCTACAAGAGCAACCGTGGGCACACGTTTTTGGGTAACCCGCAGCAGCCGAAATCGATCTACCCCGACTACGTGCAGATTTGCGCCGGCTTCGGGGTCACCTGCGAGCGGGTGACCCGCAAGGAGGATTTGCGCCCGGCGATGGAACGGATGCTGGCGGCCAAGGAGTGTTACGTGCTGGATGTAATGGTGCCGTACACCGAACACGTGCTGCCGATGATCCCGGCAGGGGCCACGTACAAGGATATTATCGTCGACTAGGGCGCACGTTGAACTTGCGAGGGACTCAGAGCGAACTAAGCAAAACTGTGGCCGGTGAATGCTCCGGCTGTAGCGGCGGTCTATGACCGTCGATGCCCGTGCCCGAGGCACAGCGTCGCCGACGGTCATAGACCGCCGCTACAAAGCTTTAAGTGGTGGATACGAGATTTTTTGATCTGCTCTAGCTCTGGAGTTGTCGCGAGTCTCATCTGGAGCACCGGAGGCTCTGCATCAAGCTCATGACCGCAAGGAATGGTTCACGATTGCACCGTGGCCACTTTGCGGGCGGAACATAGCCAAATCTTCAGAGCGCCACCGTGCATCGTCTTATCCCATGGGCTTGTTGGACCCGTCTCCGAACGAAAACGACTGGGCTGCGACAGGTCGTGGGGCGAGGGCGACAAAGCCTGCCCCTTCTTTTTGGAAGCCGCTCTGCGGAGGCCACATCAGTCGAGACGCTTTAGACATCGCACCGCACCATCCCATAGCGTTCATGGGCAGGGCTCGAGTCAGGGCGCTGACCACCGCGGCGCGCGGCTTGCATCGGGGCGCTGGAACGGTACAATGCGCAGGTTTGACTTCCGCATGAACCTGCTCGCCAGCCTCGCTCTCATCTTGCAGCCGCCCTTCGCGCTGCCGCTGGTCGCGCAGGCCGCCAGCGCCGCAGACTCCAGCGCGGGCACGCTCTGGAGCGTGCTCGTCTCGGGCGGTGTTTTCATGATCCCGCTGGCGGCCCTGCTTTTCCTCGAGACGCTGCTCATCTTCATTTACTTGCTGACTTTGCGCCGGGGCAACGTCGTCACGCGCCGGTACCTCGACATCTGCGAGGCGCTGATGCGCAAGCGCGATTACCTGGGCCTGCTCGCGGTCAGCAACCGCCACGGCGAATCGATCGCGCGAGTCGTGCAATCGATGCTCGCGTTCTCCAAAGACAACCCGACCGCGACCCTCGAAAGCGTGCGCGAGATCGCGGAGACCGAGGGCATGCGGCAAGCGTCCGCCTTGAATCACCGCATTACCTATCTTGCCGATGTCGGGGCGATCGCGCCGATGGTCGGCTTGCTCGGGACGGTCTCGGGCATGATCCATTCCTTCGGGGCGCTGGCAACGGATATCGCCACCTCCAAGCCGATGATGCTCGCCCAAGGCGTATCCGAGGCGCTGGTTTGCACCGCCAGCGGTCTGGTGGTGGGCATCCTGGCGTTTGCTTCCTACGCGTTTTTCCGTGGCCGGGTGCAGCGCTTGACCTCCGACCTGGAAGCCGCGGCCACGCAAATCCTGGCCATTTACTCGCTCTATTTTGCGGGTGCGACCGGCAGCACCGGGCGGCGCCGCGAACGCGAACGGGAATCGGCGGTGCTGGAAGAGGATTTCTAGAGTTTGGAACGACGGAAGGGCTGCCCGTGATCGTGGGACGCAAAGTGTGAGATGAACTTCCGGCAAAAAACACCTCCGCCGCAGACGCCTGGCTTCCAAGTCACGCCGATGATCGACGTGTTTTGCTGCCTGCTCATCTTTTTCATCGTCACCTACAACTTCTCGCGGGCGGAAACCTCCCTGGAGGTCAAAGTGCCGACCGCCAAGCAGGGCCAGAACACGCAGCGCCCGATCAGCGAGTGCATCCTCAACATCACCGCGGATGGACGGGTGATTTTAAATCGGCAAACGCTCAGCCTCGACCAACTGCAAGCGAAGCTAAAACAGCTCTCGGATATCTACCCGGATCAGGCCGTCATTGTGCGTGGCGATGAACGGGTCGATTATAAACACGTCGTCGACGTGCTGGATACCTGCCGCGCGGCGAACATTTGGAACGTTGCTTTTGCCACCTCCAAGCCGCAGACATGATTCGGCGCGTTGTTCTCCAGCGTTTCACGGTTACGCGGGTTCTCCTCGTCCTTTTCAGCGCCGGCCTGTGGAGTGCAGCGGCCGTCCCGGCCTGCGCCCAGGATGAGACCCCCGCGCCGCGGGCGATCCCGGTGCGTCCGGCGGTGCCCGTCGCTCCCAGCGGCAGCGGGAAT
>CAXUFU010000134.1:0-6965 GCA_964250275.1 uncultured Chthoniobacterales bacterium
GTGGGAGTCGGAGTCGGCTTCGGCGTGGGGGTCGGAGTCGGCGTCGGCGGGGGGGTCGGAGTCGGTGTCGGGGGAGGTGTGGGGAAGGGTCCAACGCCGCTGACCGTCAAGCGAAAGACAGAGCCTAGCCCGGCGCCGCCGCCGCCGTACTCGGCCGTGCCGTAGAAGCTACCGTCTTTCGCCTGGATCAAAGCGGACAAAGGCGCTGCCCCAGCATTTTGGGTGAAGGCGGCGTCGGTAAAGGTAGAGAGAGGGGTCAACACCCCCTGGGGTGTGATCGAAAAAATGGTGTCGGTGGCCGTGCCGTAAAAATTGCCGTCACTAGCCTGGATCAGGCTCGCTTGGGGGGCCGCGCCGTTAGTGCCATCGAAGACGGCCAGCGTGGTGAACCCCCCGCTGGGCGTGATCGAGAAGACGGTGCCCTGCCCGGCGGAACCGGGGCCGCCTTCCGCTGACGTTGTCCCGTAAAGATTGCCGTTGCTGCCCAGGACCAAGCCCGCCAATGGGTTAACGCCATCTGCGCCGCTGAAGGTGTGCAGCGTCTTGAACACGCCGCCGCTCGTGACCGAGAAAACCGTCCCATATTGGTTCGCGGGAGGATAGGAGCTCTGGGGGTTGCTCGCGGTCGTCCCGTAAAACTCGCCGCTGCGGCCTTCGACGAGGGCGCTGGGAGTTCCGCCATCGTTGCCGCCGCCAAAGGCGTACAAGGTCTTGAACACGCCGGCCGGTGTCAGGGAAAAAACCGTCCCGCTTTCCCCTGGACCGCCGACCTGGGTCGTACCGTAAAAATTGCCGTCGCTGCCCAGGATCAGGCCGTTAGGCAGGGAGCCGTCGCCATCGCCGGTATAGGTGCCGCCGGTAAAGGTGTGCAGGATGGTCTCCCCGGTGCCCGCGGTCGTAAGGGAGAAAATGGTGTCGTCTCCAGAAACGCCATAACCGCCCTCAGGCAAGCCGTTGTCTGCGTCCAAAGCCGACAGGTCGGTCGTGCCGTAGAGTTCGCCGCCTGGGCCTTGAACGAGCCCCGGCACGGGATTGGAGCCATCCGGATAATTTGAAAACGAGTGCAGAATGCTCACCACGCCCGCGGGAGTCATGGAAAAGACCGTGCCGTAATCGTAGAGACCACCCTCGGAAGTTGTGCCGTAAAAGTTGCCGTCACTGCCCTGGATGACGTTGGCCGCGGGGATCTTGGGACCGGTGCTCTTGAAGTCGTACAAGTCGGTATAAGCTCCGCCGGGCGCGAGTTTATAGACTTGAGGCACCGGGTTGTTCAGACCGGGGCCTGCAAACGTAACACCATAAAGGTTCCCCTGGGAATCCAACGCCAGGCTGCCCTCGGGATCGGAACCGGCGCCCGGATTGTAGTAGCTCGAGTCGAAGCTGCACAATGTCGTTAATACCCCCGCGGTCGTAATGGAAAAGACCGTGCCGTTTTCGTAGGTGCCAGTCAGGTTCGTGCCATACAAAATACCTTTACTGTCGTGGATGAGGCTAGCCGCCGGATAGATGCCCTCGGCCGGGTTACCGTTGATGTTGGCGGGAAAGCTAAAGATAGAGGTAAAAGCGCCGGCCGGAGTGAGGCGAAAGATCGTGCCAGTTTTGTTTGCGCCGCCTTGGAAGGTCGTCCCGTAAAAATTGCCGTCGGTATCCAGGACCAACCCGCCCAACGGATTGTCCCCATCGGCACCGTCGAAAGTATGCAACGTGGTGAAAACACCCGCCGCGCTGATGGAAAACACCGTGCCGTAAACAGCGGCGTTGGTCAGGTCACTTCGCGGGCCAACGCCGTCGAAGTCGGTCGTGGTGCCGTAGAAAATGCCGTTGCTTGCCTCGACCAGGCCGGCTTGCGGCGAGACGCCGCTGTTGACGTCGAAGTTGTACAAGGTCGTGAGCATGCCCTCGCACATGAGTTGATAGACCGTGCCATACCCGTTCTTGCCGCCAGCGGAGGTCGTGCCGTAAAGGTTGCCGTCGCTGCCGATGATCACGCCGCCGATCGGTGTGGCGCCATCGCTGACATTGAAGCTGTACAAGGTGGTCAGCACGCCCGCGGGCGTCATGGAAAAGATTGTGCCAGCTCCATGGGCGCCGCCCTCGCTGGTCGTGCCGTAGAAATCACCATTACTGCCCTGGACCAGGCGTAGCTGAAATTGTGCAGGATAGTCACGGCACCGCCGGTCGTCGCGATCGAGAAGACGAACCCGTACCCGTCGGAGCCTCCATTAAAGGCCGTGCCGTACAACTTGCCGTCGCTCGCGAGGGTCGGCCCCACTTTCAGAACGTCGATGCTGAAGCGGTGCAGAACGGTCAAGTCGACCGCCGGCGCCGCTGCTCCCCGGGCCCACGGCGGCGCCAGAGCAGCCAGCAGAAAGATAACCAGGACCGTCCCAAGGTGGCGCCAAAGGTGAGCGCGACACCCGCCCGGCTGAAGCAATGACGTTTTCACGAGGAAGATAGCGAAAGGGCGTTCCTCCCGTCCTTGGACGCGATAGCCCGCCGCTATCACTTGCCCGAATAGACCAAACAAGGGTCAAACGAAAGTCGCGCCTTGTTTTAGACGGAAAAGCCCCTCCCCAACAAGTCAAAACTGCTCCAGCCTGCCGGACGAACGCGCGGGCTTTCCTCTCCACTACCCCTAAAACTCGTATTTCGCCGTGACGCTAAACCATTGAACGTTGATCTCGGTCACGCTGTTCGAGTACTCGCCGGCCTCCAGCCCACTCTGACGCACCCGGGCGGTCGCGGGAATTTGCCATTGGTACGCCGCATCGATCGTGATGGGGCCGGCCTGATAGCCGACGCCGGCCGTTAACGTATGCTCGGTGATGGTGGCATTGAAGGGCGTCAGCGTGCCGGCTGGCACCGGGTCGTTGCCGTAAGCGTAGCCGGCGCGCACCGACCAGTGTGAGCCGAGCTTTTGTTCGCCGCCGACCCGTTCCACGAACTGATCGTGCCAGTGCAGCGGAATATTGTCGTTCAGGGAGGTGGAACCGACCAGGCCGTTCAAATCCCGGTCGTTTCCGTGGGTCAGATGGACGCCCAGAACATCGAACGAGTCCGACCAATCGATCCAATCCACCTGGGCACTCAAAGTCAGCCCGCGGCGCACGGCCCACGCCGCGCCCCCGCTGATTTGCTGGGGGAAAACATTCGCGATACGGGCGTTATAGGAAAAGTCCGGGCGGGCCGCGCCGAGGCCGAGACGTGCCAGTTGCACGTTTGCGTTGCCGCTGGCGGTGCCGTGCGAATCCACGCGCGATTCGCCCGTGTAAGCCAGGCTGACGGAAAGAGTCCGGGTAGGTTGCCAGCGCACGGCCGCTTCGCCGTTCCAGCCGAAGCCGTCCGTCTGGAGATCGAGCAGCGTCTTGGCGCCCTTGAGGACGCGCTGGGACTGAAAAATATAGGGCGTCTGCAAGACGTTCTTGTTGTAGAGCAGCCCCACGTTGCCGCCGATCGAGAATGTCGGCGTGATCTGCCAACCAACACCGGCAGCGCTGCGCAAGAGTTCGACCTCCGACCCGTTCTGGCGCACGCCGTAGCTCGTCTGACCGTCGGCGCCACCGGGCGCATCGCGCAGGATCCACGTGTCGCGCAAGGCGATGTCCGGGTTGACGCCGAGGGCAAAAACCACCGGACCGGCCGGGATGGAGGCCGCCAACTGGCCGATGGCTCCCCACTGGCTCAGCGTGGCGTCGTGATTGGCGCTGTTGTGGAAAGTTCCCTGGGCCCAAGCCCCATCGAAGCTGCCTTGCAAGGTGGCGCGATCCAAACTTCCCAGCGCGGCCGGATTATCGAACAACGCGCTCAACGGATCGTCCGCCACGGCCGTTCCGCTGCCGCCCATCGCTTGCGCCCGGGCGCCGGCTCCGTCCTGGTAAAGGCTCGCGCCCAGCGCGTGCGTCCCTGGCCAAGCCGCAAGCATCCCCGCCGCGAGCCACGCCAACCGCCCCGGCGCAAAAGAGCCATTCCGTCCAAACCACGTGTCCATGGCGACGAGCTAAAGCTCATTGTATACCCGTTGCAGTGGGGAATGCACCCCACAAACGGGTTTTGCGCGCTCACCGGATGTTCCTACTCGCGCTGCAACGCCACTCCAGGCGATCCCTACGCCTTGACTCGCTCGATCTGCGCGCCCAAACCCGCGAGCTTATCGTCGATGTGCTCGTAGCCGCGGTCGATATGATAGACCCGGTTGATCTCGGTGATGCCGTCGGCTTTCAGCCCGGCCAGCACCAAGGCCGCCGAAGCCCGCAGATCAGACGCCATCACCGGCGCGGCGCTGAGTCTTTCCACGCCCTGGATGATGGCGGTCGAGCCTTCTATCTTGATGTCCGCGCCCATCCGCTTGATCTCAGACAGGTGCATGAAACGCTGCGGGAAAATGTTTTCCGTGACGGTGCTCGTGCCGGTCCCGGTGGCGAGCATCGCACACATCTGCGCCTGCATGTCGGTCGGGAAGCCTGGGTACGGCTCCGTGGTCAGGTCCACGGAGCGGGTGCCGCCGTTGGGATGGATGGTGATGGTGCGTTCGGTCTCGGCGAGATGAAAGCCCGCCGCGCTCAGGCGCTCGGTGACGGAGGTCAGATGGTCCGGGATGACGTTGCGCAGCGTCACGCCCTTGCCGCAGATCGCGCCGGCAACCAGGAACGTCCCGGCCTCGATGCGGTCCGGGATCACCTGGTGCTCGGCACCGTGCAATTCGCTGACGCCCTCGATGATGATCCGGCGTGTGCCCGCTCCTTCGATGCGGGCGCCCATCTTGTTCAGAAAATCCGCCAGGTCAACGACCTCCGGTTCCGCCGCAGCCCCTTCAATGACGGTGGTGCCTTCCGCCAGCACGGCCGCCATCATGACGTTATCGGTGCCCAGGACAGTCGACCCGTATTTGCCGCGCAGGGAGACACTGGCGCCCCGCAATTCCGGGGCGAAAACCTTGACGTCCCCGCCGACCACGCGCACGGCGGCGCCCAGAGCCTGAAAGCCGCGCAAGTGCAGGTCAATCGGCCGGTCGCCGATGACGCAGCCGCCGGGAAGCGCGACGGTCGCCTCCTTTTCCCGGCCCAGCAGCGGGCCCAGCACGCAAACCGAGGCGCGCATCTTGCGCACGATATCGTAGGGCGCGTGGGTGCTGATTTTCTCCGCCTTGATGGTGACGGTGCCGCTGGCGCGGTCGACTTCCGCGCCCAGGTGGCTCAAGATCTGGAGCATGTAGTTGATGTCGCTCAGATCGGGCACGTGATGGATGATGCATGGCTCCCTGGTCAGGAGAGCGGCCGCCAGGATAGGCAGAGCCGAGTTTTTCGAGCCGCTGATGCGGACGCTGCCGCTGAGCGTCGCGCCGCCGTGAACCAGAATTTTGTCCATCGCCATGAGGAAAGGTGCGAATTAATCAGCTTTCGCCGGGCGGGGTGAAGGCCTCGGCGGAACGGTAGTAGAGCAGGAACCCGCGTGCGGCGCGAGCCTGATTTTTTCCCGCGGATCGCTTGGCGGCAAACCGGCGCGCCGCTGCCCTGGGTTTGCCGCTTGCTTCCTTTAGCAGCCGGTGACAATCTCGAAAAAGTCCTCAACCCTTTAGAAAATTCTGATGGTAATTTCTTCCCTGAAGCCTGCTGGTTGCGCTTATCGTTCTGCCTCGCGCCGGGTCGCCACGTGTCTGGCCGTTCTGCTTTGCGCGGCGCGCGGAGCCGCCTTCGCCGCCGGCGACCCGGGGGTCTCCCCTATCCCCGTCGCGGAGACAGACTGGGTTTGCACTTGGGCGGGCAGTCCATCAAGCCCGAGCAACAACTTCGAGTTTACTTCCAGCGCCTACAACGGCACGGACAGTTTCAACAATCAAACCGTGCGCCTGCTCGTGCACGCCAGCCTGGGGGGCAGCCGAGTGCGCATCCGTCTGTCCAACGAAGGCGGCGCGACGCCCTTGGTCATTGGCGCGGCGCACATCGCGGTGAGCGGCACGGGGTCCGGCATCGTCCCGGGCACCGATCGTGCGCTAACCTTTGATAATGGCCGGCCCACGGTGACCATTCCGCCGTATGCGCTGATCTTCAGCGATGCGGTGGACCTCGATTTTCCCGCGTTGGCCGAGCTCTCGGTTTCGCTCTATTTGCCCGACCCGGTGACGGTGACGACGGGCGTGCCGAACAGCATGCAAACCAGCTACGTCGCGCCGGCGGGGAGCGGCGATACAACCGGCGCCGCGGCGTTACCGCTGGATCCGGTCGATCCTACCATCACGCAATGGCCGCTGCTGACTGGCGTGGACGTAAATGCCGGCGGCGAACGGTCGTTCGTCGCCTTCGGATCGTCCGTGACGCTGGGTTACTTGACGACGCTGAACGCCAACGCCCGTTGGACGGATGTGCTGGCCAAGCGCCTGCACGACAACAATCTGCCGATCGCGGTCGTCAACGCCAGCATTGTGGCCGATCGCCTGCTTGGCGGCAACGATGGCGCCTTGGCCCGCCTGCAACGTGACGCACTTTCCGAGCCGGCCATCAGCTACGTCTTCATCAACGACATCCTAGGCGTCGAATGCCAGCAGCCAAACTCCACTTCCGCGAATATCATTGGAGGCATTTATCAGGTCGTCCAGCGGGCGCACAGCCAGAACGTCAAGGTCTACGCCGGGACGATTCTCCCGCTGGGTGGCGCGACGCTCTACACGGCAGCCTTTGAGGCCAAACGGCAAGCGGTGAATGCGTTCATTCGCACCACGGGTGAACTCGACGGCTTTGTCGATTTCGATGCCGCGTTGCGCGACCCGGCAAATCCCCTCGCCCTCTTGCCTGCCTACGATGGCGGCGATCACCACCATCCCAACGACCTCGGAAATTCCGTGATGGCGCACGCCTTCAACCTGGATTTGTTCCGCTAGAGCCGATTAGAAAATGTCGTAGCCGGTAAGTTCTGGTTGCAGGGCGGGGGGCCCCCCCCACGGGGGCACCCCCCACCCACCGCCGCCGCGC
>CAXUFU010000135.1:0-2505 GCA_964250275.1 uncultured Chthoniobacterales bacterium
AAAGACGTAGCCCCACTTGTGGGGCGTATCGAGCGTCGCGTGGACGATGGTAAAATCGCGCACCTGACGCGTCAGACGCAAGTTGTTCAGGTAGGTCTTATCGTCGACCGTCAGATTCTCACGCGTCCAATTGAGAGCTTCCTCCGCCAGCGGATTGAAGCCGTCGAGCGATTCGCTGATGGCGGCCTGTTCGTCGTGGTTCCCCTTGACCACCGGGCATTCCAAGCCGCGGACGATCTCCAGGCATTCGTGCGGATTGGCGTTGTACCCGACGACGTCCCCCAGGCACACAAAATGGCTGCACCCGTTTTCGCGGGCATCGGCGAGTACGGTCTCGAGAGCTTCGAGGTTCGCGTGGATGTCGCCAAAGATCGCAAAACGCATGATGGGACCGTAAATACAAACTGCCTAGGGGCCTTTGTAAACCCTTTGTTCGGCGGGGAGCTGAAGTTTCTCCTCCATGAGTTTGAGATCCTTTTCCAGTGTCGGCAGCCGCTCTTGCGGGCCCATGTCGTAGAGCCGGCGCAACATCTGCCACGCTTCCCGCTCGTGGCCGGGGCACTCGGACAGCTCGTAGGCGGCGAACCGTTTTTCGTAGGTCGGCGCATGGTTGTAGGCCGCGGCTTTGGCGAACTCCGCCGAGGCCGCGCAATGGTCGTTTAGCTTGTACTTGTAAATGTTGCCGAGGCTCTGATGGAGCAGGTAGGACTCGGGATTGTTGGCGATGCCGCGTTCCAGGTAATCCTTGCCAAGCATGAAATAGTCATGCTGGGCTTTGCGGCGGAGGGCCAGCTTGGGCTGTTTGGGGTTTTCCATGGCGGCAACACTCGCGTTATACGCCATGTGCCAGGAGGACATGTCCCAGAAGTTGACGTTGCGCGGCGCGAGCGTCGTGACCGTGCCCAGGAGCAGGTTCATGCGCCCGTACTCGACCCGTTGCCAGACCGTGTGCGCCTCGACCCAGAGCAGATCGGCCACCAGCGTGCGGAATCCGCTCAAGGCCGCCAGAAAACCGAGCTGGCCGATCTGTTCGCGCAACGCCAGGTTCAGCTTGACCGTGCCAAAGTAAGCGGCGCGGTGTTCGGCGGTGAGCCGCGTTTCCACCGGTACCCGCACTGCTCCAAAGCCCAACAGTAGCAACGCCACCAGCACGTAGGAACGGATCCGGGCGCTCTCAGGAGAGAGGGAACGCATGGCGGTGTCTAGAGCTCCCGGCTGGCGAAAACGAAGTAAGCCGCCAGCAGGTAAATGACGCAGTACGTCGCGCCCAGGCCGAGGGTTTTCAAGAGCAGCCAGGGTGCGATGGCTGTCCCGACCACGATCTCGTCGACGAGGTTAAAGAGCTGCAAATCCGGGAACACCAGCGAGATCGTGGCCAGGAAAGCCTTGGTCCACCAGGGTGTGGCGTGCAAAGCCGCCGGCACCTCCCAGTAATCACGCGCCGTCGCCTGCAAGTGACCGATGAAATAGATCACGACCGACACGATGATGGTAAAGATCGACGACGAAGCGAAGGTGGAGATGAAAAGCGTCATCGCCGCGAGCAGGCAGGCCTTGGCAAAAATAACCAGGCCCCCAGCCCACAGATTGGGATTGTAAGCGGTGGCATGGAGCTGACTGATTTGTTGGTCGATCAGTTCCCGTGCGTTGCCGTTGCCGCCGCCCCCGCCCGCCAGGATTTCACCGGTGACCACGTGGACCCGCGCCACGAGCACCACCCCGAACAAGGCACCCATGAGGAGCATCGCCACGAGCAGCAGCAGAAAGACGCCCAGGAGCTTGCCCAGCAGGTACTCGAACCGGGGGACAGGCTTGGCCAGGATCGTGTAAAGCGTGCGATCCTCGATGTCCTTCGGCAAAAGGCCTGCCGTGGCCAGGATCGCCAGCAAGCTGGTAAAGATGGACATGGACCCCAGCGAGACGTCTTTGAGCATCTGAAACTGATCCTGAAATGATAGCCGGATCAGAAAGACCGAAGAGCCGATCAACAGCAGAGCAAAGAGCAGCAGGAAGTAGAAAATCTTCAGCCGCACCAGCTCCGTGAACGTGTTGGTCGCCAGCGCCCAGATGCGCGCAAGCGAAAACGCCCGGTGCCGGACACTAGCGGCGCGCGGGGAAGACGGTGCAGAGAGGGCGGGCATGGCCGGCAGAGAGGTGATGGGTTCAGGCGTCGGCGCGCCCCTGGCCGGAGGTAACCTCCAGGAAGTAGCGCTCGAGGGTGGTTTGCGGTTTGCGCGTGGCGAGCACGTGGACTTGCGGGTAGGAACGCGTCACCAGGGCGTTGATTTCCTCGAGCAACTCAGGCGGTGCATCGCGGAAAATCATCTCGGTCTGGTCCTCAATCGAGATGAGGTCCTCCAGCCGGCCTTCGCGCACCAGCACCCCACGATCGAGAATGCCGATGCGGTCGCAAATCTCCTGCACCTGGCCCAGCAGGTGGGAGCACAACAGCACCGTGATGCCGCGTTCCTTGCCACCGACGATTAAGTCCCGGATTTCCGCCGG
>CAXUFU010000135.1:2515-6922 GCA_964250275.1 uncultured Chthoniobacterales bacterium
CCCCCCCCGCCCCCCCGCGCGGGTCGACTCCGGCCGTGGGCTCATCGAGGACCAGCAAACGCGGATCCTGGATGAGCGCCTGGGCGAGGCCGATGCGCTGGAGCATGCCTTTCGAGTAGCCGCCCAGGCGCCGGTCGCGCGCGTTTTCCAGGCCGACGAGCTTGAGCAGCTCGCCGGTTTTATCGCGCAGCGCCTGGCCGGCCAGGCCGCAAAGTTTGCCGTAGAAGCGCAGCGTTTCCGCGCCCGTCAGGTACTTGTAAAAGTACGGGTTCTCCGGCAGGAAGCCGACTTCCTCATGGCTTTCGACCGCCTGGCTGTTGCGCCCGAAGATCTCCGTGCTGCCGGCGCTGGGTGAAATGAGGCCCAGCACGATCTTCATCGTGGTGCTTTTGCCGGAGCCGTTCGGCCCGAGCAACCCGTAAACCTGCCCCGGCGCGACCTCCAGAGACAGATCGCGCACCGCGACCACCCGCTCACGCTTGAACGGAATCGGGAAAACCTTCGAGAGATGGCGGATGGCAATGGCGGGGGTGGTCATCGCGCGGAACAAAACTTAGATTACACCATCGGCCGGAACCGCCCGACGCACTCCTGCAGCCGCGCGGTGATCTGGCCGAGCGAGCAATGTTCCACGGTCGCGATCAACTCGCCAAAAACATTGCCGCCGGTCTCGACCACCCTCGCCAAAGCATCGAGCGCTTGCTCGCAGGTGGCGGCATGCAGGCGGTGAAAATCGTGCAGGCGGTCCAATTGCCGCTGCTTGTTCTCGCGCGGCGTGCGGATCATGCTGACTTCCGGCCAGGTTTCCTCGGGGTTCCGGTAGCGATTGAGCCCCACCACGGGTCGGGTGCCGGCGTAGATCTGCTCTTCCAGCCGGTGTGCGCTCGCTTGAATCTGGCTGCGTTGGTAGCGCCGCTCCACGGCCGCTTGCACCCCGCCTTGCGCATCGATTTCCCGGAACTCCGCCAGGATCGCCGCCTGCACCGCGTCGCCGACGATTTTCATGCCGGGCGAACCCGCCATGGTCTGCATCATGTGCCGGAAGAGGCCGCTCTCCTCGAGCAGGATCGCCTGCGCGTGGGCGGCGAGGCGGGCGTATTCCTCGCTTGGCGTCGTAAACGGCTCGTCGGCGGCGTTCGAGTGGCAGGAGTTCGTGGCGTTCATGCACGCCAGCATCAACTCGAGCGCGGTGCGGGTGAGGTTGTTCTTCCACTCGGCCGCGATCAGCGACCGGCCGCTGGTTTGCGTATGCAGTTTGAGGATTTGCGCCCGGCGGCCGGCGCCGAAAACGTCCCGCATGCCGATCGCCCAGATTTTGCGGCAGACCCGGGCCAGGGCCAGGTACTCGATGTCCAGCCCGCAATCGAGAAAGAACGAAAGGCGCGGCCCGAACACGTCCACATCCAGGCCGCGGTCGCGGAAAAACGCGACGTAAGCAAAGCCGTTCGAGAGCGTGTAGGCGGCCTGTTGGACGGGCGTGGCGCCGGCCTCGCCGATATGATAGCCGCTGATGGAGATCGGATACCACCGCGGCATGTGCTGCGTCGTGTAGTCGACCATGTCCGCCAGGAACCGGAGCGAAGCGTCGAGCGGGAAGATCATCTCGTTTTGCGCCTGCACTTCCTTGAGCACATCCGCCTGCACGGTGCCGCGCAGCCGGGAAGCCACATCGGGGCCAAACCGCCGCTTGGCCGCCGCCACGTACATGGCCAGGAGGATGGGCGCGGGGCCGTTGATGGTCATCGAGACGGAGACGTTCGGCTGATCGAGCGCGAAACCGGCGTAAAGCCGCTCCATGTCGTCGACCGTATCGATGGCCACGCCGCCCTCGCCGATCTTGCCGAAAACGCCGTCCGCGCCGCAGCCGGTCCCGTACAGGGTGGGACCGTCGAACGCGGTGCTCAGGCGTTTGGAACGTTGGTGGCGGGAGAGGTAATGGAAACGCGCGTTGGTGTCTTCGGCCAGACCCATGCCGGCAAAGAGGCGCGTCGGTTCTTCCGCGTTGCCGGAGCCGACGGCCGCGCCCGCCGAAGCTGGCGCAGCTATATTTTCGATGCGGTCCACGGAGGTGGGCGCGGGATCGGACGCGTGGTCGTGGGCGCGGTGATTAGTGGTGCCGTTGGCGTGCCCGGCTGGGCTTCCCGAGAGGGCAGCGAGCTCAGGCTCCGGCGCCAGATACATTTCGGTGTAAGCGCCGTTGAGGAAGGGAAATTCGCCCGGGACGCCCTCCTCGAAAAGGAAGCGCGCCATGGCGCCCGGCTCATCGAGAAAAGGGAAGGCGTGGCGCGGCAGGACGAGACCAGTCGGCGTCGTTGTGGTACCCGGATCAGCCGTCGCGTCTTGCCAACGGGCGCGGATTTCCGCGGCGAAATCCGGTTCCGCCCGCGCGCGCCGGACCTGGACCTCGACGTTTTTCTGGTGCGCCTCGACGGCGTCCGCGATTTCGCCGATAGCGGTGAGCGCGCTCATGGCTGCTGCTCGACGGAGAATGGTTGGCTTGAATGAAGAGCCTGGATGCGTCCTAGAACAAAATTGCGGATGACTTCCACCGCGTTAAGACATGATGCTCGATCCAATGGCGGCGGCAGGTTCGGCGTTCCATCGTAGCGGAAAGCCAGTGCGTAATCGGTTAGGTCTTCCAGATTCACTGTGATCGACGGCAGCGCCTCGCTCAAAGCGGTGAGTTCACCAGCCAATTTCTCAAGATCGTGTTTTCTCGGGTACTTATGACCCAGCTCGTTTATCGGGGCCTTGAGCAGCTTTTCGATCGTTGCCTGGGCATGCTGGCCGAAAGGAATCTCACGCACCTCGAGAAGGTGCAAAGTAGCCTCATCGTCGGCAGCACGTTCCAGCAGGTCAGCCGCGCCCGCCTTCATACGAGTTCAAGTTTGTATCGACAGACCTTTTCCATTGCGGCGCGATTCAACGCACCGTCACGCCAAAGGTAAAGCCCCTCAGCGGCATCATGATACCCGCTGTTTATGCGTGAGCTGTGTTCGGCGAGATGGTCCGGGTCAGTCACCAAATTATCCTTGCAAAGGGGCAAGTCCTGCAAACGCTTACGCAGGTACCGCCGGCGTGTGTAATGATCGCCGACAGGAACAAGTAGAAGCACCAGCAGATCAAGATCGCTGTCAATTACCGCCTCACCCCGAGTCCGGCTGCCAAAGACCAGAATACTGGTAGGCTGACACGCTGCCACGATCCGTTCGACGACGGTAATGACCGTCTCTGGCTTTAAGGCCAAGGAATCATCTGCCAGGTTCACGCCAAAATCTTAGTCTCCAGATTCATCTGCCGCAAGCCGCGCCTGAAAACAAGCCGCCCCAGGCTGACCAATACCCGTCGCGCCGGCGTTTTCATATTGTAGGGCGGGCGCTTCGCCTGCCGGGGATGGCGCTGTTACTCCGGCCGCCAGGGCGCCCACCCTACAGCCTTAAAAACGCCGAACCTAATGCCACATCAATCTCTAGCTTAACTTGGAAGCTGCCGAGACAGCAGCTATAGGAAACCTGCCCCATGAGCGCCGACTTCGCCGAACTCGACTATCGACAAACCCCGCTCGGCGAGCTGAGCCTGCGGCGGCGGCGCATCCGCGCGCTGGACGGGCTGGAAGTCTTCGAGTTCAAACTGGGCGAAGCTTTTCTCATGTCGAGCCTCTTTCATGAGGTCGAAGTCGCCTTGGCCGATCTCGGGTTGGCGACGTTGGACGGGCCGGGGTTGCGCTCGTTGCTTATCGTCGAGGCCCTGGAAGCTGTCATCGAGTGGCACGAGCGCGGCCTCGTTCCGTTGGGCCCGGAGTTGGCCGGCGATCCCCGTTGCCGCTTTGTCCACGCCGATTTCTTCGCCCTGGCTGCCGCCCCGGAAATCGGCTTCGACCCCGCCAGACCCGGCCGCAAATTCCACGCGGTTCTGCTCGATATCGACCACTCGCCGAGCCACCTCCTCCACGCTCGGCACGGCGCGTTCTATGCGTTGGCCGGGCTGCGCCAGCTCGCCGCGCAACTGCAAGCGCCAGGCGTGTTCGCGCTCTGGTCCGATGATCCGCCCGACGAACCGTTTCTGGCTGTGCTCCGAGCCGTCTTCCCGTTCGCCGAGGCGCACGTCGTGAGCTTTTACAATCCGCTGCTTGAACACGATTCTGCGAGCACCGTGTACGTGGCGCAGACACTCCAAAAAAGGTAGGGATGGGTCTCCGACCCGCTCCCTGACTGTCTGGCAGACGTTCCTGTCTACGGGTCGCGCCTACCCGAGCTGCTCGGAGAGCCATGCCCATCTCATGCAGTCCTCGAGCAGATTAGGAAATGTCGTCGGCGGTAAGTTCCGGTTGTAGGGCGGGGGGGGCGCCCGCCGCGGGGGGGCCCCGCCGCAGCGGGGGCGGGGCGCCCCCGCCCCCGACGCAGGCGG
>CAXUFU010000136.1:0-6908 GCA_964250275.1 uncultured Chthoniobacterales bacterium
GAGCCCGCCCCTACCTTTTCATTAGTCGGCCCGGAGGCCTGCCCTGCTTTGGGTCACGATAATTCTGCCGCGCGGGCGAGCAGCCAGAGCAAGTCCGAGGCGCGGTTCAGGTATTGCAGCAACAGCTCGCGCACGGGAGCGCCTGCTCCTTGCATCGCTACCAGGTGCCGTTCGGCGCGCCGAGCGGCCACGCGGGCCAAATCCAAAGCGGCGGCGGGTAACGTCCGGCCGGGTGTCGCCCAGCCATCGAAGGGTAACTGGCGCGCTTCCAAGGCCGCGATCCAGCCGTCCAAACGCGCCAAGCCGTCCGGGGTCAGCTTGTCGAAGCGGGATTGCTGGTAACGCTCGGCATCGGCGTCAGCGGCGGCGAGCTCTCCCATGACGGCGATCAAATCCCGCTGCATGGTTTCCAGCGTCTCGTACACCCCCCCCTCGCGCGTACCGCCCGCTTCCGAGCTGGCCTTGGCAAAACCGAGCGCCGCGTTGAACTCGTCCAACCGCCCGACCGCTTCGATGCGCGGATGACTTTTGGGCACACGCTGGCCGAAGACCAACCCCGTGGTGCCATCGTCGCCGGTGCGCGTGGTGATCGAGGACATGGCAAGGTTTTGCGCTGGCGGCGATTCCAGCCCGTCTATTTACTCATAGCATGCGCGTCCTGGCAATCGACCCTTCATTGCGAGGGACCGGCTACGCCATCCTCGAAACACTGCCCAGCCAGACACCCGCCGGAGGCCACCGTGCTGCCGCGCTCCCACTCAAGGCGCGAGCTTGCGTGTACGGCGCGATCAAAAACCGCAGCGATTTGCTGGCCAGTTCGTGCCTGGTCGCGATCCATGATCGCCTGACGGAATTGATCCATGAACACGAGCCGGATTGCTGCGCCGTGGAAGGCGTGATCTTTGTGCAAAGCTACAAAACGGCCATCACCCTGGGAGCCGCACGCGGCGCAGCCATCCTGGCGGCCGCGGAACGGGGCTTGCCGATCCACGAATACGCGCCGCGCGCGGTCAAGCAGGCCGTGGTGGGACGCGGCGCCGCGGATAAACAACAGGTCGGCTTCATGGTCCGGGCTCTCCTGGGGTTGACCGAAACGCCTGGGCCGGATGCCGCCGACGCCTTGGCCATCGGCCTGACGCATTTGCGCGCGCAAGGCAGCGCCTTGCGGACGGTGACGGACCTGGTTCGTATCTAGGCAAAGCCAAACCCTCATACCGGTGACTTCCCCACCCGAAGCGGAGCTTTTCTCCAATGATCGCGAGCGTGTCTGGTGGCTCGGCCGCCTCGGCTACGGTCCGGCCCTCGCGCGTCAGGAAGCCTTGATCGAGGCCAAGCTCCGCGATCCTGCCGGCACGCCCGACACGCTGCTGCTGCTCGAGCACGAGCCGGTTTACACCATCGGCCGCACGCCGGATCGCTCCAGCCTCACCTCCGCCGCGCCCTTGCCGTATCCGGTGCAGACAATTCACCGCGGCGGGCAAGCGACCTACCATGGACCGGGGCAACTTATTGGCTATCCCATTCTGGATCTGACGCGGCGGGTGCGCGATTTACATCGCTACCTGCGCACGCTCGAAGAAGTGTTGCTGGCGACGCTGACCGTCTACGGCATCCCGGCGCACCGCCGTGAAGGTCTGACGGGCGTTTGGGTAGGCGACCAGAAGATCGCCTCCATCGGAGTAGGCGTGCGCCGCTGGATCACGCTGCACGGCTTCGCTCTCAATGTCTCCGGCGGCGAGGCGCTGCAACCCTTTAAGACTATCGTTCCCTGTGGGCTACCGGGCGTCCGCATGACCGCCGCGGCAGAGCACACAGATCAGCCGTTGTCCGTGCCGATGGTGGCCAGGCAAGTAGCGTGCAACTTTTTCCCCACGCTCGACGCGCGTCTGCCGCCCGTGGCACCCGGCGCCCCAACAGCCGGCGCCTCAGAGCCTTCCGTCCAAAAGCAGGATGATCAGGATGATCAACACGATGCCGCCGAGCCCGCTGGGATAGTACCCCCAGGAACGGCTATAAGGCCAGGCGGGCAGAGCTCCTAAGAGGAACAGAACCAACAGGATGATGAGAATGGTAGAAAGCATGTGAATTGTTCGCGCCCGGGAACCTGGCTGGCCGCATCCGGCCAACCGGCCCACGTAACGTCCACAGCCGCAACGTTGCCAAGCACGCGCGGAAGCGTTATCTCTTGCCGCATGACTTCCGCTCAGATTCGCCAGTCGTTCCTGGACTTTTTCCGCGAGAAGGCGCACACCATCGTCCCCTCGTCGAGCCTGCTGCCGAGTTCGCCGAATCTGCTTTTCACCAACGCCGGCATGAACCAGTTCGTGCCTTACTTCCTCGGCACCGACACGCCTCCCTATCGCCCGGCGCGCGCAGCCGATACCCAGAAGTGCATCCGCGCCGGCGGCAAGCACAACGATCTGGACGACGTCGGGCTGGACACCTATCACCACACGTTTTTCGAGATGCTCGGCAACTGGAGTTTCGGTGATTACTTCAAGACCGAAGCGATCACCTGGGCCTGGGAGTTGGTCGTCGGCCGCTGGAACTTCCCGCCGCAACGGTTGTACGCCACCGTTTACAAACCGGCGGCGGGCGATCCTAGCACCTTCGACTATGAGTCCTTCGGGATCTGGGCGCGCCTGTTTCGCAACGCCGGGCTCGACCCGACCACGCACGTCGTCAACGGCGGGCGCAAAGACAACTTCTGGATGATGGGCGAGACCGGCCCCTGCGGTCCGTGCTCTGAGATGCACTTTGACCTGACCCCCGCGGGCGACACCAACGGCTCCCTGGTCAACGCCGGCGACCCGGGTTGCATAGAAATCTGGAACCTGGTCTTCATCCAGTACAACGCCAACCCCGACGGCACCTTTACCGCGCTGCCGGCGCGCCACGTGGATACGGGCATGGGCTTCGAGCGCGTCGCCAGCATCATCGAGGGGACGCGGGACTTTAAGGATTTCAGCCGCCCGGTCTCGAATTACGGCACGGACGTCTTCCGCCCGATCTTCAACGAAATCGAACGCCTGAGCGGCAAGAAGTATGGCGCGACGTTGCCGGCTCCCGGCGCCGCCGCCCAGACGGAGCAGGAACGGACCGACGTCGCCTTCCGGGTGGTGGCGGACCACTTGCGCGCGCTGAGTTTTGCCATTGCCGATGGCATCCAGCCCTCGAACAACGATCGCGGCTACGTGCTGCGCCGAATCTTGCGGCGCGCGGTGCGTTACGGGCGCCAACTCGGGCTGGGAGGAGGCGCGGAGATGCCCAGCTTCCTGGCCAACCTGGCCAACAGTGTGGTGCTCGAGCTTGGCCTGGTTTTTCCGGAACTCGCCACGCACCAGGATCGCATTCGCGCAACCCTCGCAGCCGAGGAGGAGTCCTTCGGGCGCACGTTGGACAAGGGTAACGAGTTGTTCCGCGAAGAACTCGCCCGGGTCAAAGCCGGCGGCAGCCAGACCAGTTTCCCGGCCGAGACCGCTTTCAAGCTTTACGATACGTACGGGTTCCCGGTCGACCTCACCGAGCTGATGGCGCGCGAGGAAGGGCTCACGCTTGATACCGGCGAGGTCGAGCAGTTGATGGAAGCGCAACGCACCCGGGCGCGCGCGGCGCAAAAGAAGGAGGTCATCGGGGGGGAAGCCAAAGGGGGCAAAAGTATGGAATTGGAAACCAGTGTGGAAACCGAGTTCCTCGGCTACAGCCGGGACACCTGCGTCGGCTCGGTGCAGGAAATCGTGCACGAAGGCGATAATGTTTACGTCATCGTCAATCGCTCGACCTTTTACGCGGAGATGGGCGGCCAGGTCGGCGATGCCGGCGTGATCCTGGGCAGTGCGAACAAGCGCATCCCCGTTGCGAACACGATCGGACGCGGCAAAAGCCAGTTCCTGCGGCTCGCCAATGCCGCCGACGAGGCGGAACTGCCTCTCGGCCGGGTCGTTTCCCTGGAGGTGGACACCGCGCGCCGGCGCTCCATCCAGGGACACCATACGGCCACGCACTTGTTGCACTGGGCGCTGCATCAGGTAGTCGGAACGCACGTGACCCAGCGCGGGTCGTACGTGGGGCCGGACCGGCTGCGTTTCGACTTCAACAGCGCCGCGTTGACGGCTACGCAGTTAGCCGATTTGGAGGCGCTGATCAATCAGCAAGCCATCGCCAATGAACCGGTGACTTGGGTGGAAGTCCCGTTTGCCTCGGTGCAAGGCCGCCCGGACATCATGCAATTTTTCGGCGACAAATATGGGGAGACGGTGCGGGTGGTGCAAATCGGCGGCGTGGAACGCAAGCTGGACGGTTTTTCGATGGAACTCTGCGCCGGCACGCATCTGATCAGCACGGGCCAACTGGGTGCGTTCAAGATCACGAGCGAGGGGGCCATCTCGGCCGGCGTCCGGCGCATCGAGGCGGTCGCGGGCCAGGCGTTGCTGCATTTCTACGAAGAGCGGGCGCGCGAGCAAACCGGCCGGGTGGAGGAGCTGGAAGCCAGGCTCAGTGAGCTGGGCAAAGCGCAGCAGAAGGACAAGGCCGGCGCGGCGCGGCGGGCGGCCGAGGCCTTCGTGGCGACGATGTGGCCCAAGATCAACGTGGGCGCCCCGGTGCCGCGGCTGATCGAGAAGATGGACCTGGGAGACAACGGACCCGACGTGCTCGCGGCGGCGCTCGAGTCATTGAAGCAGCGCGGTTTTCGCGGGGTCGCGGTGCTGGCGGGCGAAGCGGATGGCGCGGCGCACGTCGCTGTGGCGGTGTCGTCGGATTTCACCGGCCGGTTTAACGCGGGCAATCTGGTCCAGCAACTCGCGCCGATCATCGGCGGCAAAGGCGGTGGCAAGGCCGATCTCGCGCGCGGCGCCGGCAAGGACGCGGCGAAAATCCCGGATTTGCTCTGGCGCGCCGGCGAGTTGCTGGCGTGAAGTTTGCAGGCTCTCTGGACGGGCGTGCTCCGTCGTGCTCCCGGTGGTCTGTAGACTAGCGAAGAAGCAGCGTGCTGACCCTTCGAGTGCATGCACAGCGCCGCGCCCGGCAGGCGAAGCGCCCGCCCTACAGGGCCAGCTCCCGCAATACCGCCCGCACGGGCGACGCGTCGCCTCCGGCAATCTTTAAGGGCAAGGCGATCAACTCGTAAACCCCTTCGCGCACCGCGTCCAAGTCGAGCGATTCCAGAATCAGGATGCCGGCCACCCGCAGGCCGTGATGGATCGGCAGATCCTTGCTGTCGATCGCGTCCACCGAGGGCACGTCCACCCCGAGCAAACGGACCCCGTGTGCCGCCAGCCACGCCGGCACATCCGCCGCGAGTGTCGGAAGACGCGCGGGAAATTTTGTGCCGTCGGGCCACGCGCCCGTTTTCAACAAGAGCCGCGCCACGCCCTGCGGCCGGGTTGAAAACGCCGCCGACAGATGATCGCGCGTGATGGAAAAGCCAGCCTTGGAAACGTCCACGACTAACGCCGGGCCGGTGAAAATGGCCAAATCGAGCGCATCGATGGCGGCGCCATCTGCTTGGTAATGAAGCGGCGCATCGGCGTGCGTGCCATTGTGCGTGCCCATGCTCACTGCGCCGACGTTGACCGGAGCACCGTCCGCCATACGCCACGTCAGCCGGTAACCGAAGGGAGTGTCCCCCGGCCATGGAGCCAATCCCTGGCCGAGAGCCCGGCTGATATCGTGGTAGCGCGTGGGTTCAGCCATAGAAGATTTGTCTGTTTTAGATTTCGGCGGTGCATTAACTAGTGGAGAGTCTTCGGGCCCCCGTGACCCTCGCAGGGCGGACTTGACGGCAGGGAACTCTTCGATCCAGCCAAGCCAATACGTACTCCTACTATGAATCGCGCGCTTATCGCAGTAGCCGCCGTTTTCCTTTCCGCCGGTCTGACCGCCGGCCGGGCCGGAACCATCCTGTACACGCAACCCGCGACCTCCTTGCACTCTTCGTACACCGTCTGGGAATCCGAGACCGTGGCCGGCGTGGTTAACGCCCGGACCTATGACAACTTCACCTTGAGCTCCTCCGGGGATATCGGTGCCGTGGCGTGGGAGGGCGTCTACATCGATCAGGGTACCCCGAGCGACAATCCCGCCCAGCCGGACTCCACGGGCTTTGAAATCAGCTTTTGGTCGGACGACAACGGCCAGCCCGGAACGGAACTGGCGAGCTCCTCCGTGGAGTATGCCGCCACCCACGCCACCAACCTGGGCACCGTCGGGTTCGATCTATCCACCGGCGGCAATCCCGCCGGCGGCGAGATCAACGTCGCGGTTTATTCTTACGGTGTGAAGTTGCCCACTCCCTTCGCCGCCACGGCCGGGACGAAGTACTGGATCTCGATCATTTCGGATTCACCGGCCGTCCAGCCGGCCTGGGGCTGGTACTCAGGATCCGGCGGGAACAACGAATCAGTCCAGGATTTTGATGGCAGTCGATACGCCCGGAGCAATGACCGGGCATTTACGCTGGCGTCCGCTCCCGTGCCGGTGCTGACGGTGCAGGCGACGACCCCTCAGGCCCATTTCGGCGCTGGCGGCGCTGGTGTCTTCACCTTCAAGCTTTCCGCCGCCCAAGCGACTCCGACCGTGATCCATTTCGCGCTCAAAGGTGCGGCGGTTGACGGCCACGATTACAATCTGCTGACCGACACGGTCAAGATCAAGCCGGGTGCGACCACCGCGACGGTACGGGTGGTGCCGAAAAACACGTTGAAGCCGGGCGGAAGCAAGAAGGTCAAGCTGGTGCTCGACCTGAGCGATGAATATTCCGTCGCCCAGCCTGACATGGCGATCATCACGATCGTGGATCGCGGTTAGAGGAGAGCAGATTAGAATTGTCGTCGCCAGTAAGTTCCGTTTGTAGGGCGGGGGGGGGGGGGGCGGGGGCGGGGCCGCCGGCGCACCAGAGCGCGCGCCCG
>CAXUFU010000137.1:0-6906 GCA_964250275.1 uncultured Chthoniobacterales bacterium
CCCCTACCTCTGTTATTTAACCCGCTCTCCAAGTCTCCGTGCCGAAGTGTTGCTGCTAGGCAAAACGGCGCTATTTTCCTGGGAAGCCGGCATCTGCGCGAGCTCGAGGGTCAATCCTGTGTCACTCCTGATCCGAAACGGCGAGATCGTCACAAGCGATCAACGCTACGTCGCCGACATTTATTGTGAGGCGGAAACGGTCACTCGCATCGGCCGCGATCTGCCCGTGCCGGCGGGGACGGAAATCATCGATGCCACGGGGCAATACGTCTTCCCCGGCTTTATCGATCCGCACACGCACATTTATCTGCCCTTCATGGGCACGCACGCGAAGGATACTTACCAGACGGCCAGTCAGGCGGCGCTCGTCGGCGGCACGACAACCTTTTTCGACATGTGTTGTCCCGCCCGGAACACCGACCCAGCCGAGGGCTTCCGGGTCTGGCGCGAACAGAGCGAGGGCCAGAGCGCCTGCGACTACACCTTCCACATGGGCGTGACCCGCTTCGACGCGGCAACCCCGGCTCAACTGCGCGCGATCGTGGAGGCGGGCGTCGCTTCCTTTAAGGTTTTCCTGGCCTACAAAGGCGCCTTTGGTCTCGATGATACAGAGTTGTATAGGACGCTGAAACTAGCTCAGGAACTCGGCGTCATCGTGGCGGCGCATTGCGAGAACGAAACGCTCATCGCGGAACGCCAACAAGAACTCCTGGACGCCGGCTTGCACGGCCCGGAACAACACTATGAAAGCAGGCCGCCGATCGTCGAAGCAGAAGGCGTGCATCACCTGATGACCTATGCGCAACTGACGGGGGCGCACGTTTACATCGTGCACTTGAGTTGTGAGGAAGCTTTGCGCGAAGCCCTGGCTGCTCGTTTGCGCGGCGTGCAGGTGAGCATCGAGACCTTAATCCAGTATTTGCTGCTCGATCGCACTGCGGCCGAACGCCCGGACTTCGAAGGCGCCAAATACGTCATGTCTCCGCCCTTGCGGGAGAAAAGTAATCAGGCGATACTCTGGAACGCGTTGCGCAGCGGTCTGATCGACACCGTCGCGACCGATCACGCGCCCTTCGATTTTCAAGGCCAGAAAGCAATGGGGCGCGACGATTTTACGAAGATCCCCAACGGCATTCCCGCCTTGGAAGATCGGATCAACTTGCTCTATACCCACGGCGTCAAAACCGGACGCCTGGACCTACAGACGTTCGTCGATGTGGCCAGCACGAACGCGGCGCGTCTTTTTGGTCTATACCCCCGCAAAGGTACCATCCAGCCTGGTGCCGATGCCGATTTGGTGGTCTACGATCCCGAGTATAGCGGCACGATTTCCGCCGCCGGTCAGACGATGAATCTGGATTACAGCGCCTTTGAGGGCTGGCCCATCCAGGGGCGGCCGAACGTGGTGACCGTGCGCGGCGAAGTGGCTGTGCGCGCCGGGAAGTTCGTCGGCAAAATCGGGCGCGGCCGTTTCCTGCCGCGTCAGCCCAGCCACTTCTGACCCGGGTATGTCACACCATCGCGTTGTGTTCCGGCCTCGTGGGCGCAAGCTTGGCGTGGCGCTTGCCGCTTGCGTGGTGCTACTGGCGAGCCATCCCGGGCGCGCGCTTGCCGATTTGCAGCGAGCGCCGGCCTGGGAGCTAAAGGATGTGGACGGGAAAACCGTGAAGCTTTCCGATTTTGCGGGCAAGGTGATCGTGCTCGACTTCTGGGCGACCTGGTGTGGACCTTGCCGCGCAGAAATCCCCGGCTTCATTGCGTTGCAGAAGAAGTATGACGGTAAAGGTCTGGTGGTTATTGGCGTGGCGATGGATGAAGAAGGAGCGGCGGTAGTAGCACCCTTTATCCGCCAGATGGGCATCAGCTATCCGATTGTGCTTGGCACGCCGGAAATGGCCGCAAGGTACGGCGACGTGGAGGCGCTCCCGACTACCTTTATCATCAATCGCGCCGGCCAGATTGCTGCCGGCCACGAAGGCCTGACCGATGGGGCCACGTTCGAATCCGAGATCAGGTTATTGCTGAAGTGAAATAGAGCGCAGCCCGAGGGGCAGCGGAGATGCCAAGGCGGGGATTTGAACCCCGACTCCTTGCGGAACCAGATCCTAAGTCTGGCGCGTCTGCCAATTTCGCCACCTTGGCTCTTTACGCTGTCTGTTAGAAGTAAAACGCGCGCCGAACGCGTGTTTGCCTGAAAGTGCGGAAAGCACAGGGACGCGGGGAACAATCGTGCCCCTTTACCAAACCAAGCCCCCGGCCAACTCTGGCCCAAATGGCAACTCCAAACATGCCGCGAAACTATCCCGATAACCAAGCTTCGCAAATCGCCCGCGTCCTGGGCCTCTCGGCACGCGGCCGCGCCCCGTCGGTCCCGGGAGGCGCTTTTGGGGAAGGGAAATTGCGTCGGCCTTGCCTGGCGGGCAGAAAAGAGTGGCGGCAGGCCCCTGGTGTTAAGACCTGATCTTAGCTGGCCTCTCAGTTCCCTTGACCTCAGCGGCGAAGTTTAACATAATCGCAGCCATTACCGCCGGAGAGCGTTCTTACCAGCCGCAGGGGGTGGCGCGGCGCAGGGGAAGCAAAAGGTTATCATTTTGCGGCCGAAGCGCGGGGCCGCAAGAAGCAAAGGCGTGGCGACCCAAGACACTCTTTCCGTCAGAATTTTCTTGCCATGGCCTTTCCACACCATCGCCGGGTCAGCTTTTGGCTGCTGGTGCTCCTGCCACTCGCTTTCACCCTGGGGGCCCTGGCGCCCGCGCAGGCGCAGGCGCAGATCGATTACGGCATCGATCAATCCATCTGGGTGATGCTTTACGGCGTCACGCAGACCCAGATCAACGATCCCACCTGGCTCGAGCGCGATGACGATGGCGACGGCATGACCAACGGCGCGGAGTTGGCCGCCGGCACCAATCCATTCGACCCCACCTCGTCGCTCGCGGTGACGTCGGCCTCCCTGGGCGCCAACGGCATGGTGCTCTCGTTTCCGACCATGGCCGGCAAGCTGTACGTCCTCCAAAGCACGACCGACCTGACCACGCCCGCGAGTTGGATCCCGCTGTCGCCGGCCGTGACGGCTTACGGCACCGGGTCGCCCATGACGCTGACGCCGCCCCAGCCCGGCGGCAACACCTTCTACCGGGTCGCAGTGCAGGACGTGGACACGGATGGCGATGGCGTCAGCGACTGGGCGGAAATCGTCGCGGGGTTCAACCCCAATACTCCGTACACCAACGGCTCGACGGTGGACGATCACACCGCACTCACCAACGATCTCCAGGTCGAGAACGTCCTCACCGTTACCGCCACCAAGGCGACCGCCACCCAACCCGCCAACTCCACTACAGCCGCGACCGATACCGCGACGATCACGATCACGCGTGGCGGCACGCTGCATTTTAGTGCCATCACCGTGCCGCTGAGCTGGAGCGGGACCGCGGTCGCCGGACTGGATTACGCGGCCATGCCCGCAGCAGTGACGTTCCCGGCCAAGGTGGGCGTGGTGACGTTAACCGTCATCCCGCTGGCCAACCCCGCCCGGCTGAGCGGGGCGACGGTTACCCTGACCGCTCTGTCCGGCGGCGGCTACACGGTCGGCCCAACCAATACCGCCAGCGCGGTGATCAACCCCGCCGGCAACGCCAACGGCACCGGCCTGACAGGCTCCTACTACAACGGCACGTCCAAGACCGTGACGCCCTACCAGCCGGCGGTGCTTTTTGCGGGCACACCCGCGCTCCAACGTGTCGATGCCGGGTTAAACTTCAACTGGAACAGCGGCTCGCCCGGCGCGGGCGTTAACGCCACGTACTTTGGCGTGCGTTGGCAGGGGCAAGTGCAGCCTCAATACTCTGAGACGTATTACTTCGACGTGGTCGCCGACGACGGTTTTATGCTCTGGGTCAACGGCCAGCTCATCACCAGTAGCTGGTCGTACATTTCCGGGGATCGGGTCGGCTCGATCGCGCTGCAAGCGGGCGTGCTTTACGACATCCAGATCGACTACTACCAGGCAACTTACAGCGACGAAATGATCTTGAACTGGTACAGCAATAGCCAGTCCAAGCAGGTCATCCCGGCCACCCGGCTCTATCCGCTCTCGACCACGGCCGCCCCGCCTGCGATCACCAGCGCGCAAAGCGCGATCGGGTTCGTCAATCAGCCGTTTAGCTTCGCCCTGACAGCCAGCATCTCGGGCGGCACGGCCGCGACGTTCGCGCTGGGCAGCGGCAGCGGGTCTCTGCCCCCGGGCCTGACCCTGAATCCCACGACAGGGGTTATTAGCGGTTTTCCGAGCGCGGCCGGCACTTATGAAGTCGCGCTCACGGCGGCGAACACCCTGGGCACCGGTGCTTCCGTGCTCACCATCCAGATTTTAAACCCGGGCAGCGGGGTCACGCGTGAACTCTGGTCCGGCCTCGGCGGCACGAACATTTCCGACATTCCTCTCAACAGCACGCCCACCAGCATCGACACCGCGTTGACGACGCCCGAGGACAACTCCGTCTACGCGAACAATACGGGCGAACGGCTGCGCGGCTATTTCACGGCGCCGGTGACCGGCAACTATTACTTCTGGATTGCCGGCAGCAACAACGCCGACCTGTGGATTTCCGACGACAACCAGACGGTCAACCTGACGCGCCGCGCGTGGGTCACGGCGCCTGGCACGACCTCGGAAAACTGGACGACCCCCGGCCAAACCAACCAGCGGTCGCCCTGGCTGGCCCTGGTCGCCGGTCAGCAATATTATTACGAGGTGCTGCACAACGGGGGCGGCAGCGGCGCTTCGAGTAATGTGGCGGCCGGCTATCTGCTCGATCCCACCGGCCAGGCGGCCACTCCGGTCGGCGGCAGCAACGCCACCGGCGGCGCGGCGACCAGCAGCGGCGTCGTGGCGGGTTACCTCCTGACGCCTTACGGTTACCCGGCCCTGGGTGCCTTGAGCGGCGCGCTCTACGTCACCAATCTGTCGCCTACCGCGGGCGCTACCAGCCAGGCGGCGGGCTCCGCCAACTTGCAGCTCAATACGGGGCAAACTCAAGCCATCCTGAACTTCAGCTACACCGGGCTTTCGTCCGCGCAAACGTCTTACGCGGTTTACGGGCCAAGCGATTACGGGTCGAATACCCTGCTCTTCGATCTCAACGTCATCGATAAATTCCGTCCGGACCTCAAAACCCCGAGCGGCGGGTACATCTGGAACATCGCCAGCACCAGCGCCGTGTCGGCCTCGACGATCGTCAACGATATCCAGCAGGGTCTGGCCTATCTGATGATCGAGACGGTCAATTACCCCAACGGCGAGATCAGCGGCAAGTTCGGCCTGGTCCTCGGCTCGCAGGTGCCGCCGGCCTACGTGCCGGATCCCGGGTTCACCGACGACAGCGGGTCGGATGCCGGCGCTGCCCGCTTTCTCAATCAGGCCGCTTTCGGCGCCGCCCCGGCCGATCTGGCCGCGGTCGAGGCCAACGGTTACGCCGCGTGGATCGCCAACCAGATGGCGCTGCCCGCGACTCACCTCCTGCCCAACGTGCAAGCCCAAATGGCCGCCGCGCCGGACACCAATTACAGCGCCTCCTACTATGACAACGCCTGGTGGAACGCGGCCATCACAGCCCCCGACCAACTCCGGCAGCGGGTCGCCCTCGCGCTGAGCGAAATCATGGTCATCTCGGACACCAACGCGAGCCTGGCGGGCGCTCCCACCGCGCTGGCGTCCTACCAGGACTTGCTGGCGGACAACGCCTTCGGCAACTTCCGCGCGTTGCTCGAAGCTGTCACGCTGCACCCGGGGATGGGTTACTGGCTGAACATGCAGGGCAACCCGCAGGGCAATCTCGCCACCGGCTATCATCCTAATGAAAACTACGCCCGCGAGGTCATGCAGCTTTTCACCATTGGCCTCAACCGCCTCTGGCCGGATGGCAGCACCGTGCTGACTTCCGCCGGCAGTCCCGTGCCGACTTACACCCAGAACACCATCACCAACGGGTTCGCGCGCGTGTTCACCGGCTGGACCTGGCACCAGGCCCTCCAGTCCAGCGGCCAGTTGCCGACCAATTTCTATCCGGCGACGGATTGGGTCGATCCCATGGTGATGGTCAAGAATTACCATGAGCTCGGCAACAAGACGCTCTTGGATAACGTCGTGCTGCCTCCCGCGGTCGGGTACAACCCGCCCGCCGCCGTAGTACCGGGATCGCAGGCGGATGCGACGACGGCTACCTACGATAGCTACTGCCTGGCCGATCTCGAAAGCGCCCTCAACAATATCTTCAGTCATCCCAATGTCGGCCCGCTGGTCTGCCGCCAATTGATCCAGCGCCTGGTCGAGAGCAACCCCACGCCGGCCTACCTGGACCGCGTCGTCTCGATCTTCAATGACGACGGCACCAGCGCCCACGTCCGTGGCAACATGAGCGCCGTTATCACCGCCATTTTGCTCGATAGCGAAGCGCGCAACGGCGCCGCCGCCTGGGCTTCCGCCACCTCGGGCAAGCAGCGCGAGCCGCTGCTGCGCATCACCGGGCCGGCGCGGACTTTCCTGTTCACCGGCAGCGGCACCGCCACCTACACCCAGTCAGGCGCCGCGGCGATCGCGATCACCACCTCCGGCGTTAATCGCTACAGCGCGGGCGATGTCATCGATCTGGATTTCACCGTCAACGATAGCGGTACTCCGCCGGTCGAGCCGCCCAACAATCCCACGAGCGGCAGTTACACGATCCTTAATACTCCCGTGCCGACGAGCAGCGGTTTCTCGGTCAATGCGATGAGTCTCGCGAACGTGACTTGCACCGAGGCGGCCGGCACCACCACTCTGACCGTCAACACGGGCGGCCCACTCCCGGGTGAGGAAGTCTATCTGTACTTCGTCGCCGGCGGTTTCCCGAGCGGCGTCTATAC
>CAXUFU010000138.1:0-785 GCA_964250275.1 uncultured Chthoniobacterales bacterium
CTGATAATACACGCCAGCCGGGGAGTTAGCCGGCGATGCGGATGCGGGCATCATGGTGTTGTGACATTGCCACAGGCGGCACGCGGATGCATAATAAACGGCAGCCGTCATCCGGGCGGCGCCAGGCCGCAGGCGGAGTCGGACCCATGCTAGAGATTCTCTTTATCTTCGGGATGTTGGGCCTGCTGCTGG
Organism: uncultured Chthoniobacterales bacterium; assembly: GCA_964250275.1. Lineage (GTDB taxonomy): Bacteria > Verrucomicrobiota > Verrucomicrobiia > Chthoniobacterales > SZAS-18 > CAXUFU01. The sequence goes on from CAXUFU010000138.1 coordinate 193, forward strand.
GGCAGCTCTGGGAGTACCTCTCCGCGCTGCCTGCCTTCCCGACTTTGCTGGTGGCCTTCTTCGCCGTGCCGCTGCTGACGCGCGCCGACTACCTCAATCTGCGCGAGCGCTTCCGCCTCGAAGGCTTGGCCCAGGATCGCCTGCCGGTGCCACCGGAGCGCTTTTACTGGACCTTGCAAAAGCGTCAGCTTCGCCACGTGGTGTGCTTGTTGCCGGTGGTTGTGGCGGTCGCCTGGTTCGTGGCCTTGCGCTGGCCGGCAGACCTGGCCTTGACGCTCTCCGCGCTGGTCGGCTGGGTCGCAGGCATTGTGGCCATTCTCTCGACCATCCGCCTGATCGCCGCCGGCACGCTGTACGTGCGCGCCTCGCAATGGTTCGACAAGATGGCGCCTTGGGCCGTTGGCCTGTATCGGACCACGATGTACCGCATCTCGGAGAACCCGGATTTCCTCGGTCCAGACAATCCGCAGCAGCAGGAGAAGGAAAAGAGCGTCTATTGAGTTCGGCGCCGCCGGGGCAGCGTCTGGACTGTACGGCGGGCGCGTCGCCAGCCGGGCCCGGCGCCCGCCCCGGCCCGCCGCGCCGCCCCCCCC
>CAXUFU010000138.1:802-6886 GCA_964250275.1 uncultured Chthoniobacterales bacterium
GGCAGGCGGAGCGCCCGCCCTACAGAAGGAACGTGCTGGCTCTGTGTTGGGAGCCGGGCGCGGCGCCATCGACGGCAGGCGGGGCGCCCGCCCTACAAACCGAACTTGCTAGCTGTGTGTGCGTCGGTCTGCAGCTCAGAAATCGTCGCTCTCGACCATCCGCTGGAACATCCCCGGCTCGTTCCGCAACTGCTCGAACGTCCCGTCCTGCACCACGCGGCCCTCGTCCATCACGATGATGCGGTCGCAATCCTTCACCGTCGACAAACGGTGCGCGATAAAGATCGACGTCCGGCCCGGCAAGACCCGCGCAAACGCGTCCTGCACCATGCGCTCGCTCACCGTGTCCAGGGCACTCGTCGCCTCGTCGAACACCAGGTACTCCGGGTCGTGCAACAGCGCCCGGGCAATCGCCAGCCGCTGACGCTGGCCGCCGGATAACCGCGCGCCGCCCTCGCCGATCAACGTGTCCAGCCCGTCGGGCAGTTGCTCGATGAACCCCCAAATATTCGCGGACTCACACACGTGCCGGATCCGCTCCTCGCTCGCACCCGGATACACGATGAGCAAGTTCTCCCGGATCGTCGTGTGGAAGAAATACGGATCCTGCGGCACGACGCCGAACCGATGCCGCACATCGTTCGTCCGGCAGCGGCGCAGATCAACGTCGCCGCACGCGACGGAGCCCTCGTCCGGATCGTACAAACGCAGGAACATCTTCGCGAGCGTGCTCTTGCCGGAACCGGACGGGCCCACCAACGCCACCCGCTGGCCGTAAGGAATGTCCAGGTTGATGTCCTTAAGCACCGGCTGATCGGCCGCGTAGCGAAACTCCAGATCGCGGACCGACAACGCGCCGTTGGACGGGAACTCCACCGGACGCCGCGGCTCCGGGGTCGAGCTATCGGTGGCCAAGACGTCGTTGAGCCGCCCGAGGCTGGCCTGGGCGCGGCCACGCGCCACATTGATCTGGAACATCAAGAGCACCGGCCCCTGCAAGACCGCAAAGGCCCAGAGATAGGTGAAGACGTCGCCCGCGGTCAGATGGCCGTTCATGTACCGGCCGGCGGCAACCACGCCGACCAGCACGAAGCAAAACACGCCCACCGCTTCCTGGCGCATGTTCACGTGGTGGGTCTTGACGTCGCGGTCGTAGACTTTCTGGCGCAGCACGTCCGCGCTCTGGTCGAAGGTGGCGCTCATCTTTTCCTCGATGGCGTACATCTTGACGTCGCGATTGCCGCGGAAGATGTCCGCCACCCGGCCGATGACTTTGCCTTCGGTCGCCTGGAAATCTTCGACCAACTCGCGCAGCCGGCCCGTGCCGCTATTCGCGCTCAAGACCGTCAACACTACGGCGACGACGAGGATGAGCGTCAGCCCCCAGTCGCAAAAGGAGAGACAGCCGACCGTGATCAGGAACGTGCAAATGCCGTTCGGCACGTTCATGGCGACCGTGTGATAATAGGAGCTGATTTCGTTGAGCGGCGAGCCCATCACGTAGGTAAACAACTCGCCGCTGGAGTGTTTGCCGTGGAAGCGCAGGCACAGGCCGTTGATGTGCCGGAAGAAGCGGGAGCGCAGATCGAGCATGGCATTTTCCCGGACGTGCGTGAACATGCGATAGCTGCCGTACCAGGCAAACATGCGCATCAGCACGGCCAGCACCAGGTATAACCCTACGCCCAGGCCGAGCCGCTGGTAGCGGTCGTTGGCGCTCAAGCCGGCGGGGGTGAGCACGGTGTCGACCAGGAACTTGGGCGTGAACGCCTGCAACCCGATGGCGATGCCCGCCAGAGCGTTGAGCACCACGCACAGGACGAGCATCCAGCGGTAGCGCCAGACGTAGGGCAAGGCTAGGCGCCAGAGGCTGTTCGGCGGCGCGGCCACCTGGGGCGCCGGCGCGCCGGCGGAGTGAGGGAGCGAACCGGCCAACGCGGCCTCGCGGGCGGCGCCGAGCTGTTCGACAGGACTGATGATACCAGTAGCTTGCATGGAAAGAGTAAGAGGCACTTACCAAGACGCGTTTGGTAGCCCGGTATATTCAAATCTGTTGTCCAAGATCTTTGCGGGGAGAACGGTGGTGGCTGCCCGGGTCGTTTGGCGGCAGCTAAATCGTTGCCAAGTATCGCCAACGGCTGGAATCCTCCGCAGATAACCAACGACCTAAACGGACGTGGAACCCGTATAAGGAACGCCTGGCGGCTGCGCAAGCCTGGCCGCCGTATTTCTGCTTTCTCCATGACCCATTCACAGTTCCGCTGGGCAGCCGGCATCGAATGCTCGTTCATCCCGCACTTGGGCATCGACCAGTACCGCTGGACGCAGCACGACCGTTTCTGGCGGACGGATTTCGAGTTGATCGCCCGCGATCTCGGCGCCCGCTGGGTGCGCTATGCCTTGCCATGGCACGAGATCGAGCGCACACCGGGCGTCTTCGATTGGAACTGGTTCGACCTGCGCCTGGCGCACGCGGAGAGCCTGGGCATCACGTTTCTGCTCGATCTCGTCCATTTCGGCACGCCGGCTTGGCTGCCGGACGCCTTTGCCGACGCGGACTTCCCCAGCGCGCTCGAGCGGTTTGCCCGCGCGTTCGCGGAACGCTACACCGGCCGGGTCGAGTACGTCTGCCCGATCAACGAGCCGCTGATCACCGCGCTCTTTTGCGGCGACATCGGTTTGTGGCCGCCCTACGGGAAAGGGCTGCGCAGCTACATGACCGTGCTCTCCCGCGTGGCACAGGGCATCTGCCGGGCGACGCGCGTGCTGCGGGAGCTGATGCCCGGCGTGCAGATCCTGGTCTGCGATTCGCTCGAGGTGGCGGCGACTTTTGAGGATTCCGACGAAACGACCAGCCCGTTCCTGAAAGAATCCCTGCGCGCCGATGTGGACCGGCGCATGCACCGCCGGCACATCGTGACGGACCTGGTCCTGGGCAGAGTCAACTCGCGCCACCCGCTGGCCGGCTGGCTGGATCGGCACGGCTTCCCGGAGTTCGACTTGCATTGGTTCCAGCGCAACGCGCAAACGATCGATCTGCTCGGGTTGGATTACTACGAGCACACGGAGGTCGAGCTCTATACGACGCCGGAAGGTTACTACCGGCAGCGCAAGCTCAACCCCCCATTCGGGCTCTACCGCGCGGCCCAGGGTTATTGGAGCGAGTACCACATCCCGTTGATGATCACCGAGACCAGCGCCGGCGGTTTGGATGTGGACAAGATCGCCTGGCTGGAAAAGAGCGTGCACGACGTGCGCCGGCTGCGCGCCGAGGGCTTCCCCGTCATTGGCTACACCTGGTGGCCCGTCTTCGATCACCTGGATTGGGATGGGGCTCTGTTGCACCAGACCGGCCACATTCACCCGGTCGGCATCTACCGGCTGGAACGGCGCGCCGGGCGTCTGGAACGGATCCCGACGGCTTTGCGCGACGTTTACCGGGAGCTGATCGCGGGCGGCGACGAGACCGCCGGGCCGCTGATCGAGACCGAGGCCCAGCGGGAACATCGCGCAGCGCGAGTGGCCGCCGTCGCGGCGGGTCCGGCGGCGCTCGGGTATCCGATCCTCGCGCATGGCGCGGTGTTATGGCAGGGCCTCTGGCAACGTCCCCAGCAGATGCTTTCGCTGCTGTCCAAGCGCCACCGGGTCTTGTACGTCGAACCGCCCCAGTTCGGTGAAGACGAGGATCATCCGCGCTGTGGCCTGAATTTTTATCCGGTGTACCCGAACCTGTGCACCATCAGCCTCCATCTGCCCGCAGTCCTGGCGGAGGACGCGGACCAGACCTGCTTGGCCTGCCGGAGTCTGCTGCTGGAAGCGCTGGCGCAGCCGCCGTTGGCCGGCAAGTACGAGAACCCGGTGCAATGGTTCGGCGAGCCCGCGGCCGCGTCCGCGTATCTGGGGCAGATCCCGGCGTGCGCCGTGGTCTACGATTGCGCGGCCGGCGTGCCCGATCCTGGGTTGCTCGCGCAGGCGGATGGCGTCTTCACTGGCACGCACTTCACCGAGGAGCTGGCGCGCGCCCAGCGGCCCGACGCCAAGTACCTGCCCAGCGGCGTGGCGTTGCGCCATTTCGCCCGGGTGAGCGGCGGACGCTTGGCGGTCCCGAATGACATCAACTTCGTGCCGCGGCCGGTGCTGGGCTACTTCGGTACCGTCGACGAGCGGCTCGATTTTGGCTTGATTCACGCGCTGGCGGAGGCCGATCCGAACTGGAGCGTCGTGCTCGTAGGACCGGTCCGGGTCAACCCAGATCATCTGCCGCGGCGGCCGAACATCTTCTGGCTGGGCAAACGTCCCTACGGAGAGATGCCGGATTACGCGCGCGGTTTTGACGTTTGCATTGCGCCCTTCGCGCGTTCCGAAGAGGCGCGGGGCTTCCGGCCCCTGGTGCTCAACGAATACATCCTGAGCGGGCGCCCGGTGGTGGGAACGGCGCTGGAAGAGGTGCGGCAGGATTTCAGCGAGCTGATGGCCATCGCGGAGACCCCGGAGGAATTTGTCGCGATGTGCCAGCAAGGCGCGCTGCATCCGGACCGCGACCTCCTCCGCCGGCGGGCGCGCCTGGTCGCGCATCGGAGCTGGAAAAAAGTGGCCGCGCAGGCGGAAGCGGACATCAGCCGCGTGTTGGCGGCAAAGGGTTGAGTCGGCGGCGCTAACCGGTAGGTTGGCTCCATGGCACAGCGATGGCAGCGGAAACGAGGAGCGGGTCTGCTCGTTCTCTTACTGGCTTACGGTGCGTTTCTGGCGTTGTCGCCTCGTGGGATGTTGGCCCAGTCTGGCAGCTCCGTGGTGAACGCCACGACGCTCCGCGGCAAGGTCATGTGCGGTTATCAGGGTTGGTTTCGTGCTCCCGGGGATCCCTCCGGCTACGGTTGGAAGCACTGGAGCCGCAATGCCCAAAGGATCGGTCCCGAGACCGTCCCTTTTGAGATGTGGCCGGACATGAGCGCGTATCCGGCGGCGGAAAGATATCCGGCGCCGGGCTTTACCTATCCCGATGGGAAACCGGCGGAACTATTCAGCCCCGTTAATGCCGCCACGGTTGAGCGCCACTTTGAATGGATGCGCGACTATGGCCTCGACGGCGCCTGGCTACAGCGTTTCGTGGCCGAGTTGGGCATCGCCGGGCAGCAAAGGGTGCTGGACAACGTTCGCCAGGCGGCGCGAGCCACCGGCAGAGCCTGGGCGATTACCTATGACACCACGGGGATGCCTCCCGACCAGATTTTCGAGACCATCAAAAGAGACTGGGAAAACTTGGTCGCGACCGGGGTGACATCGGACGCCAACTATCTGCATCAGGATGGGCGTCCGGTGGTCGAGATCTTTTGCTTCCACGCGCACAACCCCAAGAACCACGTCACTCCGGAGCTGTGCAATCAGTTGATCGATTATTTTGGCGAGCAAGGCTCGCATCGCGGCTTTTTGGTCGCGGGCGCCGATCATGACTGGCTGACGAACCCGGACCCAGCCTGGCAAGCCGCTTTTCGCCGGGTGCCGGCGATATGTCCGTGGACCGCGGGTCCCCGCCGGGTGGACGCGGCGAATGTGATCCACGCCGATACTGCGACCTGGGCCCGGGAAAAACAAATCTGCGCCGCGCGAGGACAGCTCTGGATCCCCATCATTTATCCCGGTTACAGTGCCGATAATCTCAAACGGCTGGCGCCGGGGACAACCACTTACCCGCGGCGAGCCGGCAAGTTTTTCTGGGAGCAGTTTCACGTTTTGTCCGCGTTGGGCGGAGCGGACGCGGTTTTCATCGCGATGTTCGATGAAGTCGATGAAGGCACGGCGATCTTCAAGGTGACCAACACTCCGCCCACGCAGGCGCATTTCCTCGGCCTCGATGGGATGCCAAGCGATTGGTATTTGCGGCTGGCCGGCGCGGGCGCGGATTACCTGCGGCGCAAGGAACCGGTGCCAGCGCAGATTCACATCCGGACGTGAGGCCCGCGTTCCTCGGGTTTGGCCGTTGCTCCCTGGGGATTCGAGTTGCCGCCGCAATTCTCTGGACCGTAGACGCGTTGCCTCGCACGCGCCCGGCTGAGGATTTTTCCGGCTCTAGCGGCGGCCGAGGAT
>CAXUFU010000139.1:0-6851 GCA_964250275.1 uncultured Chthoniobacterales bacterium
GTCTATGACCGTCGGAGCGGATCAGTCGCTCCCAGCGTCTCCGACGGTCATAGACCGCCGCTACAAACGGTCATAGACCGCCGCTACGGACGGACTCAAGGTCGTTAGTACTTCGGCACGCTGGGATCGATCTCGTTCGCCCAGGCCTCGATGCCGCCGTGCACATTGGCGAGCTTGGAGAACCCCGCCTCCCGCAATGCCCGGAGAGCCTGTGCACTGCGCCGCCCCGTCTTGCAGTGCAACGCAATCTCCTGCGCGCTGTCGAGCTCGCTCATGCGGGAAGGCAACTCCCCTAGTGGGATCAACTTGGCGCCGGGGATGCGCGCGATGTCGTATTCGTAGGGCTCCCGAACGTCTAGCAGCAGGAAATCCTCGCGCGCATCGAGCTTGGCTTTGAGTTCGGCCACCGAAATCTCCGGCACGGCTTCTTCTGCCGCCTCTGCCGCCGCCGCTTGGGGCACGCCGCAAAACTGATCGTAATCGATCAGTTCGGTAATGGTGGGATGCTCGCTGCACACCGGGCATTTCGGGTCGCGCCGCAGCTTGAACTCGCGGAACTTCATCTTGAGCGCGTCAAAGTGGATCAGGCGCCCGATCAACGGCTCGCCGATGCCGACGATGAGCTTGACCGCCTCGATCGCCTGCATCACGCCGATCATGCCCGGGAGCACGCCCAGGACACCGCCCTCCGCGCAACTCGGCACCATGCCCGGAGGCGGCGGCTCCGGGAACATGCACCGGTAACAAGGGCCGCCCAAATGCGGCGCAAACACGGTCGTTTGTCCCTCGAACCGGAAGATCGACCCGTAAACGTTGGGTTTCTTCAGAAAAACGCAGATATCGTTGGAAAGGTAGCGGGTCGGAAAATTGTCCGTGCCATCGATTACGATATCATACGGCTCGACCAGCCGACGGGCGTTCTCGCTGGTAAAGAGGCAATCGTGCAGGTCCACCTGCACGTTTGGGTTGACCCCTTTGATCCGGTCTTTGGCGGAGTTCAGTTTCTTGCGGCCGACGTCTTCAGTGCCATGCAGAATCTGCCGCTGGAGATTGGAAAAATCGACGACATCAAAATCCACCAGCCCCATCCGGCCGACGCCCGCCGCCGCCAAATAGAGCGCGATCGGCGAACCCAACCCCCCTGCCCCGATGCAGAGCACGCGCGCGGCTTTGAGCCGTTTTTGCCCCGCCAGCGTCACCTCCGGCATGATGAGATGACGCGAATAGCGCGCGATCTCATCGTTGCTGAGCTTGACGGGCTCAATGCGGGCGGGGTCGAGGATGCCGCCGCTGGGCGCGGCCGGTTGCGAGGTCATGCTTTTGCGAAGATGCACCGGGATGCGGCGGCGGCAACCGCTTTCGCTCAAAGCGCCTCGGGCAGTCGAAGGCAGATGGTGACCACGGCCAGACTGTCATCCGCCAACGGCATCCGGCCAATACATCCTAAATGGCCTGCCACCAATCTTCTTGGTTGCTAAGCGGCAGGCTCTTGTTTTACAAGCTCTCTCCAATGACACCCTGTCCGCCATCCGACACCCCCCGCCCCAGCTCGGGAGTGGCTGCCGGTAAGCCGCTCTGCGACCGATGATTGAACGAGATTACTTGGTGGTCGGCGCCGGCGCGGCCGGGGTCAGTGTCTGCGAGGGCATTCGGCAATACGACAAACGCGGCAAACTCATGCTCGTGGGCAACGAGGTGAACCCGCCTTACACGCGGAGCCCGCTTTCCAAGGGCTTCCTCAGCGACAAGGCCTTCGCGCTGCCCAGCACGTACCACCATCCGCTGACCTGGTACGACGAGCAGAAAATCGATCTGCGGCTGAACACCGTCGTCACCCAGTTCAACATCGACCGGCGCCTGGCCGTTTTGAGCAACGGCCAGACCGTGGAGTTCAAGAAAGCCTGCCTGGCGACGGGCAGCCGCGTGCTCAAGCCGCCGGTGGCCGGGACCAGCCTTGGGAATATCATCTACCTGCGCACCATTGGCGATGCCCTGGCGTTGCGCGAGATGGCCGCGGCCGAAGGCACCGTTGTCGTCGTGGGCAGCGGCTATACCGCCGTCGAAGCTGCCGCCGCCCTGCGCCAGGCGAAGTGCAAGGTCTCCCTCCTGACGCGCGAGTCCGCGCTCTGGGGGCAATTGCTCGATCCCGACACGGCCGCGTGGCTGACCAATCTCTTCAAACACCACGGGATCGCGCTGCACCTGCAGGAAAGCCTCAACGGCTTCGAGGGCAAAACCGCGGTGCGCAATATTCAGACCAAGAACGGCAACCGTTATCCGGCTGCTCTGGCGCTGGTCGCGGTCGGCACCGAGATGAACCTGGAGTTGGTGCGCGGCACGCCGCTTTCCAGCCCGCGCGGCACGCCGGTCAACGAGTTCCTCGAGACCGATGAAAAAGGCATCTATGCCGCGGGCGACATTGCGCTTTATCCGGATCGCATTTTTGGCGGAGTCCGCAGCGTGGACCATTGGGATAACGCCTGCCAGCAAGGCCTGACGGCCGGGGCGAACATGACCGGCAAGAAGCGCCAGCGCTACGATCACGTCCCGTGCTACAGCAGCGAGGTCTTCGAGTTGCAGGTCCAGTTTATCGGTGATTTTGGCAGTGGGCCGCCGGTGAAGTTTGAGCTGGAAGGTTCCCGGGAAAAAAAGTCGTTCGTCGTGCGGCATTACGCCGGGGACAAGCTGCGCGCGGCGTTTGTCTGCAACCGCAAACCCGAAGAAGCCGAGGAGATCCAGAAAGCTATCCGCGCCGCCTACGCCACCGGGAAGTAAGCCGTTCGCTTTCCGGGTTGGTCATGCCCGGCACGGAAGCCACGCCGCTTTCGCCCGCTTTGCCGTCTAGTCCCGACCGTCAGGCGCGTAAACAAAGGCAGGACCAGACTGTCCTTGGCCGCGACAAATCTTTGGCGTACGCTCACTCTCGTCTTCCGTGTATCTGGCCTACGTGATGCTGACCCTGCGCAATCCCCGCTATCCGGAGCTACCTGCCATCCAGGTGGAAGCTTTGGCTGACACCGGATCAGTCCACCTCTGTTTGCCTGCCCGGGTCGCTGAGGCGCTACTGCTGGAAGAACACGACCGCCAGACTGTCACCATCGCGGATGGTACCCGGCACACGGTGCCTTATGTCGGCCCGGTGGAAATGCACTTTGAGAATCGTGTTGGCTTCGGTGGCGCGTTGGTCATGGGTGACCAAGTGCTGCTGGGTGCGTTGCCCCTGGCCGATATGGACCTGATCGTTATCCCGCGTGAACGGCGGGTTGCTGTCAATCCCAGCAGTCCCGACATGGCATCTTCCGTGGTGATGAAGGCCTAGACCGCGCCCGCGGTTTCCAGGGGCATCTTTGCTTCCGGGTACTGAGAACGGGTTGAGCTAGACCGTTTCAGATAGATGGTAGATGCCGCTGCGCGGGTTCTCTATCGCGCCTCGGCAGCCACGGGCGGAAAGGCTTCTACCGGCAACCAACGCCGCAGCACCCGCTCCAGGTCGTCCTGCTTGACCGGCTTGCTCAGGTAGTCGTCCATGCCCGCCGCCAGACACGTTTCGCGATCGCCTTCCAACGCGTTGGCGGTCATTGCGATGATCGTCACCTTCCCCTTGTCACCGGGGCGGCCGCGAATCTGCCGGGTCGCCTCATAGCCGTCCATCTCGGGCATCTGACAATCCATGAAGACGACCTGATAAGGAATGCGCGCCAACGCCTCGAGCACCTCGCGGCCGTTCGCCACAGAGTCTGCCCGGAAGCCCAGGTTCAAAAGCTGCCGGAGCGCCACTTTCTGGTTGACCATGTTATCCTCGGCCACCAAAACCCGGACGCTCGACATCCGTGGGCTCAACATCGGCCGCGCCATGAGTTTGCTTAGCTCGGTCGTCCTTTTGAAGGTTTGAACCCGCGCGTTGCTTCCCAGACGCGGGTTGGTGGGAGCCATGGCGGCATCCATGATGGCGTCAAAGAGCGCCGATTGCTTGACCGGCTTGGTCACATAACCGCTGATGCCCGCCTCCGCCCAGGACGCGGAACTGCCCCGGCGGCCGACCGTGTGCATGATAATGAGTTGCGTGCCGGACAACACCGGGTCGCTTTTGATTTCCTCCGTCAGGCCCAGTCCGCTCATGCCCGGCATCTGCATATCCAGGAGCGCAACCCGGAACGGCTCGCCCGCCGCCCCGGCCGCCCGCAACACTTGCAGCGCCTCGCGGCCATTGGGAGCGACGGCATGACTGATGTTCCAAGCCGTCAGCATCTGGCCGAGAATGTCCCGGCAGGCGGCATTGTCATCGACGATCAAGACGCGCAAGGCTTCCGGCACGTGTCGCAGCGGGCGCCCGAGGGGCGTCTGTTGCTTCTGGAAGCGGGCGGTAAACCAGAAGGTCGAGCCTGCGCCCGGTTCACTGCGCACGCCGATCTGACCTTGCATGCGCTCGACCAGGCCGCGCGAAATCGCCAGGCCCAACCCGGTTCCTCCGTACCGGCGCGTGGTTGATCCGTCCGCCTGCGCAAACGGTTGAAAAATGCGGTCTTGCGCCTCCTGGCTCAAGCCGATGCCGGTATCGACGATCTCAAAAAGCAAGCGCACGTCCTGCGCGGAAACGTCCTCCGCGCGGACGTAAAGAGCCACTTCGCCTTTTTCGGTGAACTTGATGGCGTTGGACAGCAGATTGAGCAGCACCTGGCGCAAACGTCCGGCGTCGCCGCAGAGATCGGCCGGAACGCCCGGCTGGACCAGGCAGAGCAGTTCCAGGCCTTTGCTCTGGGCGCGCTCGGCCAGGATCTCGACGGTGCTATCGACGGTCTGCCGGATGTCGAAATCGAGCACCTCAAACGTGAGCTTGCCCGCTTCGATCTTCGAAAAATCGAGGATGTCATTGATGATGGTGAGCAGGGACTCGGCGCAATTTTGCACCGTCAGGGCAAACTCCCGCTGTTCCACGCTGAGCTTGCTGTCGATCAAAAGACCGGACATGCCGATGATGCCGTTCATCGGCGTCCGGATTTCATGGCTCATATTGGCCAGAAACTCACTCTTGGTGCGGGTGGAGCCGATGGCGGTGTCGCGGGCGCTGGCGAGCTCGGCTTCGGCCCGGTGCCGGGCGCGGAACTCAAGGAAAATGAGCAGGTACTCGCCCGCCAACAACAGCACCAGCAACCCGGTGAGAGCGCCGAAGACGCCCATGGTCATATGCAGACTGCCCAATCGGCGGTCCGAGCGTTCGTGCAGGAGCCGGCTTTCCTCCTCCATCATCTCGCCGGTTAGCCGGTCAACGGCCGCCATGGCATCGCGGCTGGCGGAGGAGGCAAACTGCGCGCCCAGCGCCGCCGCGCCATAGCTGCGCCGCTGATCAACGCGCTGCCCGACGATGGCAACCTTGTGCTCGACCGCGGCCTGCAAGGCGCGGGCGCGCGTTTCCTGCTCGGGATTATCGCGCACGAGCGACTCGAGTTCCTGGAGTTGCCCGGGCAACTTTTCCCGGTCGGCGCTCAGCGGGCGGAGAAAGGCCGCGTCCCCGGTCATGGAATAGCCGCGCTGGCTGGACTCCAAGTCCTTGACGGTGACGGAGATATTGTTGATCCGCTCACGGACGAGATAGGTGTGTTCGACCCAGCCGTCGCTGGAAAGGAATCCGCTGGCCGCGCGATAGAACCCATATCCCATGGCGATGACCAGCAAGGCGGCGACGATGAAGCCGAGGGCAAGCTTGCGTTCGATCGAGGGCATGCTGCTCCCCCGAACTAGCTACATTCATGCCGGTTGCATCCTCCGTGGGCTCCATCGCACGGGATAAGACGCGGCACGATTTTTTTTCTTGTCGGGGACAGGCGTGGAACAGGAGCGGCTACAAAACAATAAACCGAGCCGAAAAGCCCCGCAGTGATCTTGCCCTCACCTCAGCCCGCGACTGTCATGTCTGTCGAGGTCAAACGCATCCTCATCGCCGACGATGACGACGACGCGCGGGGATCACTCGCCGCGCATCTTTCTCACTGGGGATACACCGTGTATCCCGCGACCGACGGGAATGAGGCCGCCAAAATCCTCGATGCCGATGATCCGCCGGCCATTGCGCTGCTGGATCGCATGATGCCGGGCCGGGAAGGCATCGAGATCTGCAAATTGCTGCGCCAGCAGCCGGGCCGGCCCTACACCTACCTCATTTTTCTGACCGGCCGAGCCAACAAAGAACAGGTCGCGGCCGGCCTCGAGGCGGGCGCGGACGATTACGTCGCGAAGCCATGCGACCTGGTTGAACTGCGCGCTCGCTTGTTGGTGGGCGAGCGGATCGCGTCGCTGGAACGCAATTCCGCCCGGCAGATCCTGCTGCTCCAGGAGACCCTCGAGCAGGTGCGCAAGCTCAAGGAGATTATCCCGATTTGCGCCTGGTGTAAGCGCGTGTGCGACGATGCCGATTACTGGCACAGCATCGAGGAATATCTGTACTTGCATACCGGCTCAGATTTCACCCACGGCATCTGCCCGAGCTGCCTGGAAGGCGTGCGCGAGGAGATGCAAAGCCGGCACCAAAATTAAGCGGCCGGACGTGCCACGGCTCGGGACTAGCAGCCAGCGCGAAACCGCGGCTGACCAACACTGGAGCGGTTCGGCTCGAAGAGTCTTACCAGCCCTGGGTAGCGGGGTATCCTCCCCGCCAAAAAAGTTTTACCCCGCCTGTGCCGTTTGGCGCCATTCCCGTTCCCTCATGGAAACGGCGGATGACCGTCGGAGGAGCGTCTGACTTCCAATCAAGGCCTGTCATTCCCTCCACTCAACCAAGCCTCCTTGTTTTTAGCTTATCGGTTCGGGATGATACGCCGTATCTCGAACACCGCAGGGTAAAATCTATCGGGGAC
>CAXUFU010000140.1:0-684 GCA_964250275.1 uncultured Chthoniobacterales bacterium
CGCTTGGCTTTGGGCGGGGCCTTCGGCTTTGGCGGGCGCGGTCCAGCGGCGGACGCCGGGGTATGGGAGCCCGAAGGTGCCGGGGCTGCTGGCTTGGCCGCCATGGCCGCCGCGATAATCTCGCGGAGCTTGGCCATGGCTAGGCCGCGGGGTGACTGCACACCCTGTTCCCACTTCTGAAGGGTTTGCACGGGCCCTCCCCACGCCTTGGCGGCTTGGGACTGGCTGAGGCCGAGCGTAACCCGCGCTTGCCTGATTTCTGTTGAGAGTTCCACGGCTGGTGTTACTTTCCATTTGAACTGAGTCCTTTCATTTGATCGTGATCTGGTTTTGGTTCACCGCCCGGCAGGTGTTAGTAGCACTTGCCGGGCTTCTCTTTCGCCTGACTATATCTGACTCGGATATAGTGTCAACCAAGAAAATGCAGAAATCTTCTGCGCAGTGAAGATTTTCCCCTGCCTCAACGGAGCGATTCGACTAAAAAGAGGCGAAATGAACCCGAGGTCAGACAGTCCCTCTCACCGCCCCAGTCGCTTCCATGACAACCCACGAGCTGCTCACTTTTGCTGAAGCCATAACGAAGGTGACCGATCCGGCGAGCAGCTATTGCACGCTGGTGTCCGGCATTTCTGCGGATTTTGACGAAGTCGTGAAGGCGACAAAGTCCCTCATCTTGACGCAGAT
>CAXUFU010000140.1:694-1022 GCA_964250275.1 uncultured Chthoniobacterales bacterium
CCGCCTTCGACGCTCTTCATAAGCTAATCGACACATCCGCGTCAAAGACTCGGGCCGTGGATCTCTTTCAAGTGCTGCTCGCAGGGAAGGAGATTAAGGAAGCAGCCCTGGCTTTTCTGCAAGCTTCTCAAGCAGACCGCGCTCCCCACACGGCCGAGCTTATTGATCGGTTCAATAGGGATATACAACAATATTGGCGGAACCATCAAAGGGGGGACGCCTTCCAACTGCTTGTGACTGGAGCGCGCCTGTTCAATGAGATCACTACATTGCGGACAGCGGCCGCGATCATCCGAGCGAGCTTAGAGCAGCCTGGAGGGGCGCCGAG
>CAXUFU010000140.1:1032-6827 GCA_964250275.1 uncultured Chthoniobacterales bacterium
ACCCCTCAGTAGGAGACTTCGCCGACAAACTCAAAGCGGTCAGTAATATCTACTCTGAATTTTGCCAATTACTTAATGTGTCGGAGGCGCAATTTCCGCTGAAGACACTCAGAATAGAATCCGGCAGTTGGTGGGTCGCTCTCTCCGGCAATACCGCTGTGACAAGCTTTGTTGTACTCGCAATCGGGGCAGTAGCGAATTACGTATATCGCAATTACATCCACGAGGGCAGGCTTTCACAAATACCTGAGCAGACCAAGGCTATTCAAGCTGTTCTGGGCATCGAAGAGGAACTCCGGAAGCGAGGATTGCCAGTGGATGACATGCAAGCCGCGATCGTTAAGGCGTCGGTAAAGGTCGCGGACAATCTCGTTACTTTACTCGGCAATGAGACTTCAGTTGAGGTGGATGGCGTTCTGCACCCGATGACGCCGTTTGAGCAGCGAGCGTTACCTGATCGAATCGAATCACTCGCGCTACGTGATAAAGAAGAACCGAAAGCTGGAGAACAGGCTCTCCAATAGCCCCCCTACTCATCCGCCTACAGCGCACGCGATGTGCGCAGAATCTATGAAAAAGAGCATTCCGAAGATCGATCTTGACGACCGCCTCCTGACAACTGCCCAGGTTGTTAAGCATTTAGGCCTGGAGCGGCGCACCGTAAAGGAGAAATGCGCCGCCGGAATCGTTGCCCCAATAGTGCGTCGTGCAGCGGGGCCAAATTCGCGAGACGCAGAGAGGATTCCACTACAGCGGTAATGTGTCAAGAGCTATGTGTCTCGGCTTGACACGGAACGAGTTTCGGGAAGAACAGGAGGTAGATATGGCGAGCAATCTCGAACGGATCAAAGACAACTTCGTTGAGGTCGAGAAGCATATTGACACCCTCACGGCTGGCCAAGCCATTGCGATGGCAGACAGCGAGACTATGCTTCTGCTCTGCAAGCACATCGCCGATACCATCGGTATTGAAGCTATCGACGGCCTGCCGGTCATCGACTGGTTCAACCGGGAACGCTTGCGCCGGCGTGAACTGTTGCTGACCGGCCTTGAAGATGGCAATCCCAGCATGGCCGCGCGTCTTCAGCAAACGATAGACGACGCAAAATTAAATCACGGGCTGGAAGACCCGCCACTGGATTGAGTACGAAGAAGAATGTGACCGAGACTCCGCCATCGCGACTGATCCCGGCTGTACCCGCCAATCCGTTGCGCGCGGCCGCTCTCGCCGATCCCGTTCTCCAGATGGTCCAAGGCGGCGCCCTCGTTGACGCAACTTATGACGCAGCTTGGGACGCGATAGAAACGCTCTTGGGCGAGGGATCGTACGTCGCGCCAACGTCTGAGGTGCAGGATTACCTGCGCAGGAATTGGGAAGCGTTACTGGCGGAGCCGGCACCGGTTTCCGCTCCCACTTCCACATCCAAGCGCGGCCGTCCGACCCTCCTAACGCCGGAATTACTCGCGCAGATCGAGGCCGCGGCCGAGGATGGTGTCAAGGACGCGCAGATTTACGCGGAGCTCGGGATCGCCAAGCAAACCTGGAGCCGCTGGCTCGAATTGGAGCACTTTCGAGAAGCGATCGCGGCCGCCCGTGCGAGGCTGGCCCGCCGGATGATGAAGCTGATTCCCACGATGGAAAAGGGGTGGCAGGCGCCGGTCTGGGTGCTGACCCAACTATTCCCGGGCGATTATAGCCGGCCAAATGCTGAGACGGAAATCAACGTGAACGCGTCCGCGAACGCCACGGCTGCGTCTTCGGCCGTCACGATCTCGCCGGCGGTAATAGCGAAGATGCAAGACCGAAGGCGCCAAGCGCTGAAAGGGCAGATGACGCGCGCCATGGAAAAGTAGTCACTCCTCCGCAGTGACTACTGGGGGTAGCACGCGGGCGGCCAGCGCTGGCGCCAGGTTCCATCGGGTGAGCTGCTTCTGGTACTGATAGCCCGCTGGCAGGACAGGAGGCATCAGGGCGAAGTACTCTTCCGCCACCGTCTTGGAGATGCTGCGATAGTAGCGCTCCTTGATCACCTTTTCGGAGTTCCCGGCCTCGTCGGCCACCTTTCCGAAGCTGTCCGTGATTTTCAGGCGATAAGAGCAATAGCCGTGTCGCAGGCAATCCTGTTCCCATGGCCCGATCTTGGCGTCAGCGACAGCGCGCTCGAACCACGCGCGGGAGTAGAAGATCGTCCCGGTGCGCGCGTCGGCGGGCACCTGCCCAAGCCAGGCGGCTAGATTCGGCTGGATCGGCACGATGCGCTCACGGTCGGTCTTGTCCGTGCCGGCCGGAATCTCGATCTCCAAGCGGTCCAGATGGATTTGGTTCCACGTGATGCCTTTGGCCTGATCCGGACGCGCACCTGCGAACGCACAGATGGCGAGGTAGGGACGTAACTCCGGCACCGCGGCGGCGAGCAACGTTGCTGTCTTTTCGGGCGACAAAAGCGCCACGCGCTGGCGAACGGAAGTGGGAAGCTCGACGTCGGCAACGGGGTTGCTTTCCACCCAGCGGCGAACACGGGATGCGGCGTACTCGAACACCAAGTGTAGCACTCGGCGATAACCGCGGCGGGTCTGAAGGCTGAGCGGTTTCCCGGCCGGTGTCGCCAACCCCATCAGCCAACCGTGCACTTCCTCAGGCGTGATGGTGCTGGCCAGCCGATCCGGGAACGCCTTGACGAACTTGCCCCAGCGCTCGTCGATCTCGTCCAGGGTACGGTCTCCAGCCCCGCGGCCGCCCACTGCCCGCCGCTCGGCCACCAGACGGTCTCCCAGCTCCTTCAGTGTCACGGAGCGGTTTCTGACGGCCAGATGCGCGAGGTAGTACTTGATGGCATCCGCCAGGTTCGCGCCTATTACGGGCGCCAACTTCTCGAAAGCTTCTTGCGCCTCGATCTTCTGGGCGTCCGTCAGCCCACGCGCCTTGTCGGAGTAATTGCGCAGTTTAGCGTGGAGACCGTTGCAGTAACCCTGGGCCTCGGCCTGCTTGTGAAAATATTTCCGGGTGCCCCCCTCCTGCTTGCGAAGTGCCTTGTCGATGCGAACTTCCCAGCGCGTCTGGTCGCCGTTTACGGTGACTCTGCGCGGGACCATTGGTGAGGAGCGTCTGCCCATGGCCAGAAAAATAACTCAATTGGAAATAATTGGCAATGAACAAATCTAACGGTATCGCAGGGGAGGGGTTCAACCAGAATGTTTCTCGCCGTGGGAGAGAGATTTAAGGAGGGGTGGCAGAGCGGTCTAATGCGCCGGTCTTGAAAACCGGAGGGCCGCAAGGTCCCGTGGGTTCGAATCCCACCTCCTCCGCCCCTACTTTCGCCGACGCTCCGATCTGTTTTACCTGTTTTATGCCCAAGCTCGCCACCTGGATCCGCGAGAAAGACGAGCCGGTTTTCGCGCCTTGGTTCGCCGCGCGACCGGATCTGGAGGTCTCAAATGCGCGCCGGCTCGCGTCGTCCTCCGACGCGGACGATGCCGCGCTCCCGGCTGACGTGGACGGCTTGCTCCTGACCGGCGGACCGGATATTTCTGCCGAGTTCCTCCACCAACCCATTCCTGATCCGGCGCTGATCGAGGAGCCTGAGCCCGAACGGGATCGCTGGGAGTTTGCCGCGTTGCAGGCGGCGCTCGCCCGGCAGTTGCCCATCTTCGCCATCTGCAAGGGCCATCAAGTGCTCAACGTGGCGCTCGGGGGGACGCTCTTCCTCGACCTCCGGGGACACGACGATCCCGCCTTGTGCGACGGCGATCTCCAGCCGTTGCGCTACGCCGCGGACGCGCCGTGGGCGCCGCGCTTTGCTTGCGTCAATAGCTCCCATCATCAGGCCATCGACCGCCTTGGCGAAGGGCTGGAAATCGAGGCGTGGTCGGCCGAGGACGGCATCATTGAGCAGGTGCGTCTGCACGGCTATCCATACGCGCTGGGCGTCCAATACCACCCGGAGCGCAACGCCCGTTACGCGCTCCTGTTCGAAGCGTTCTTCGACCGTGTCACCCAACTTTCCGCCCTGCGTACCTGATGAATACCCTGACCTTGGAACCGCCGCGCACCACGGCGCTCGAGACACCGCCGCTGGATCTCCTGCTGCGGTGCGGCTGCCAGATTTCTTATCGCGCGCAGGCGCAAGCGCCGATCTTTCTCACCCTCAAACCGCGCCAGGGCCTCATGCAGCAAATCGACTGCGAACGCCTGCATGTCGAGCCGCGCCAGGGCTTGCTCGAGTACGAGGATTCGCACGGCAATGTCATCCACCGCTCGAAGCTGGAGCCGGGACTCAACACCATCCGCTACGATTCGTTGGTCTGGGTGCCCTCGGCGCCGGAAAACGGGGGTTCTTTCGGCCCGGCCATTCCCGTCGAGCACCTGCCCGATCACGTGCTGCGGTACACACTTCCCAGCCGGTATTGCGACTCGGATAAGTTGCTCGATTTTGCCTTCGAGCACTTCGGCCAGGTGACCCAGGGGGTGGAGCGGGTTCAGGCCATTTGCGATTGGGTGCACGAGAACATCGAGTATCGCACGTGCAGCGGCTCGCCGAATACATCGGCTTCGGACATCGTCGGCCAGCGTTTTGGCGTCTGCCGCGATTTCGCGCACACCGCCATCGCGCTCTGCCGCACTTTCAATCTGCCCGCGCGCTACGTCTCCGGTTATGTCCCGGATATTGGCGTGACGGACCCGGGAACGCCGATGGATTTCCACGCCTACTTCGAGGTTTACCTGGGCGGAAAGTGGTACGTGTTCGATGCGCGCTTTAACCAGCGCCGCATCGGCCGGGTAAAAATCGCGCACGGGCTCGATGCGGTCGATGGCGCGTTCTCCACGATTTACGGCGCGGCGCGCTGGGAACGTTTCGAGGTTTGGAGCTACCAGATCGATCCCGCGGGCGACAATGCTTCGCTCGACGCGCCGGTGGACCTCTCCAAACGGCTTTGCGGCACCCCGCTGGTGGTGACGCCGGGCGGGTAAACTATAGTTGAATCGCTCTCATTGGGAGCGCGGGCCATGCACGCTTCCGGACTGTAGGGCGGCCGCTTCGGCTGCCAGGCACGGCGCAACACCCAGGCGCGCGGAGCCCCCGCTCAAGGCTGCGGTGCCAGGGTGCGCCACAGCGCAGGGTCGGCGGCGGCAGGCGGGCAAACCGTCGGGTCGGGCGGAACCGCCACGGCAAAGTGGGGGTCGCTCCCGGGCGTGGCGCTCGCGCCGGGGTCAGCCGTCCCGCTGCTGGGCTGCAAAGGCGGAACGACCTGCAAATAACGCGCGACCTCCGGCTCACTGGCGTAGTTTTGGAACGCGTAATCGCTTACCCAAATCCCGTAAATGTCCGCAGGCAGCAGGCGCGCCGCTCGCTCGAGCAACGCGGCGGCAGCAGCAAAGGAATGGCGTTGCAGGTCTTGCGCGGCCCCCAGCAGCAGCCAATCGCCGGATGGCTCCGCGCCGCGCAAATTGGCCTCCAGTTCCAAGTTGAAAGGATCGCCGCGGCCGGCTTCCACCTGCGCGAGCCGCCACTTAAAAGCGTAGAGTTCGCGTTCGTCGGACGTCAACGGGCGCGCTAACGCTTCCCGCAGGCAGGCGGCTGCGTCCCCGAGTTTGCCGCTGCGGCGCAAAGCCTCGCCCCAGTAGAAGAAATAGCGTCCGTTGTACGGCTCGGCGAGTGCCGCCAGTCGCAACTGCGCGGACGCCTCGCGGTAATCTCCCTTCTCGCCCGCAAAAGCGGCGCGCAAATAGCAGCACGGCGCGATCGCCTGGCGCGCCGCCACCGAACGCGCCAGATGGGCAGCGGCATCCGGGCGAT
>CAXUFU010000141.1:0-213 GCA_964250275.1 uncultured Chthoniobacterales bacterium
CCCAACCCCAGACCCAGCCCGGAATGGCTGCGCGTGCTAGAGGAATCCGCCTGCGTGAAACGCTCGAAGACATGCGGCAAAAACTGCGGGTC
The DNA here is from genome assembly GCA_964250275.1 of uncultured Chthoniobacterales bacterium. GTDB lineage: Bacteria > Verrucomicrobiota > Verrucomicrobiia > Chthoniobacterales > SZAS-18 > CAXUFU01. Next base: position 93 of record CAXUFU010000141.1, read on the forward strand.
GATGCCGATGCCGGTATCGCTGACGCGCAGCTCGACATGCGAATTGACCCGGGCCAGCCGCACCTGCACCCGCCCTTTTTTGGGCGTGAACTTGACCGCGTTGGAGACGAGGTTCAAAACC
>CAXUFU010000141.1:223-6807 GCA_964250275.1 uncultured Chthoniobacterales bacterium
GTTGCAACCGGTCCGCGTCGCCGGAAACCGGCGCGGCGTTCGGGTCGAGGATGGTTTCCACGCGGATTGATTTTACGTCCGCCGCGGGCTGTACGGTTCTGACGGCGTCCTTGACAACCCCTGGCAAATCCACGGTGCAAACGTTGAGGCGCAACTTGCCGGAGATGATGCGGGAGACATCGAGCAAATCCTCGATCAAGCGCGACTGGGACAAGGCATTGCGCTAGATGACCGAGACCGCTTCCGCCAAATCTTCCTCGCTCAAATTGCCCCCGCCAAGCAGGCGCACCCAGCCGAGGATGGCGTTGAGCGGCGTGCGCAATTCGTGCGAGACGATGGCGATGAACTCGTCCTTGGCCAAGTTAGCCACTTCCGCGGCCTCGCGCGCCGCTTGCGTCTCGCGCAGCAGCCGGGAACGCTCCTCATCGGTCGAACAGCGACGGATGGTCAGCGCGATAATATGGGAAACGAGTTCCAGCGCCGAGAGCGTCGCGGGCGAGAGCTTATTGCGCGAGAACATGGCCAGCACGCCGAAGAGCTCCTCACCCACGAGCAGCGGATATCCGGCAAAGGCGGTCATCCGTTCGCGGCGCGCCCAATCCTGGTCACCCACCCGCGCGTCCCCGACGACCTGATTGGTCAGGTGGGGCTTCCGCTCGGAAGCGATCATCCCGATCTTGAGTTTGCCGATCGGCACCCGGCCGTGCGGGCCGTCGATATGCGTGTAGAGACCGGCGCTGACCCGCAGTTCCAGCACCTGCTCGAGCTTGTTGTAGGTCCAGATCCGGGCGAAGGCCGCATCTGCGTAACTGACAAGCGCTTCCACCGAGCCTTGCAGCACGGGCATCAGGGTATCGGCGCGAGCCAGCAAGTTGCCCATCTCCGCCTCCAGCCGCCCCAGCCGGATGCGCTCCTCGATGCCTTCGGTGGAGATGTACGGCTGGTTGACCTGCAACGCTTGCGCCAGCCGCCGTTGGCTGCTGCGCACCCGTCCGCAGAACACCCCGACAATGAAACCTTCCGCGCAAAAAACGCCGATGCGAAGGTATTGTGCGAGCGAATGGCCCAGGAGGCTGTGCACCGGGACAAACGAGAATAATAAGACCGTCAAGGCCGCGTAGACCGTGCTGCACACTGCCGGCCCTTCTCCGCCAAACCAACCGCTCAACAACACCGCTCCAAAAAAGAGCAGGAAAGGGTGGTCTGCTCCGACCAGCGGATTCAAGTACGCATCGAGCACGATGACAAAGCTCACCGTCCCCAGAGCAACGCCATACCGCATCAGGGCAGAATGCGCGACGGTACTGTATTTCATTCCCTGGCAGAGTAGCACCGTCCCGACCGGTTGAAAGCGCCATCCCCCTGGCGGCCTTGGAGAAAGCAATATTGTGGCGAATCGAGGGGGCTGGCCTTGGCAAGCTCCTCGGCAGAGTGGCAACCCCAGTTTCCGCAGCGCTACCGACGCGTCCAAACCTGAAGTGGCGGACGTAGGCTCTTCTCAACAAGACATGCTGTTCACAGTCCCGTTGATTCTCTTCGTGCTCGGTTACGGGTTGGCCCTCTGGTTTGCGGCCACCGGCCGGCGGTTGGTCCGCCGGTTTTTCTTCCTGCCGTTACTCGTTTCCCTGGCTCTGACGTTGTTTCTTTCGCTCCGGTACGAGCGCCATCGCCTCAAGCCGCGCCCCGGTCGCACCGCTCCACCTCAGGCGGATAGTGCGGTGCATTATCTTCCGCTGTACGCGTTGCGCCTGGCGCCGCTCGCGGTGGGGACCTGCGTGATTTTGAACGCCCTCGGCTACTTTGCTTTCAGCGGATTGCACCGCCGCTTGCGCAAACCCGTGCCTCCGGTGACAACAGGCGCCTGAACGCGCCCCCCCTGCTGGCAGCGGGCCGCGCCAGAAGATGTTGCCTCGCACTGCTCCGGCAGGCATCATTGCCCTAGCAGCCGATGGCCAAACAGGACCAAATTATCAGCGAAGGCACCGTGACGGAGGTTCTGCCCGGAACGATGTTCCGTGTCGATCTGCCGAACGGGACCAACGTGCTCGCTCACATCTCGGGCAAGATGCGCAAGCATTTCATCCGCATCGTGCCGGGCGACAAGGTCAACGTCGAGCTTTCCCCGTATGACCTGACCAAGGCCCGGATTACGTTCCGTGAGAAGTGAGCCGGAACTTTCGCGGGGCAACATACGCACAGAATTGCCGGTCACCGCGAATCTGTGGTGAAACACAGTAACTTGCTCCTTACCATGCCCGAAGAACCCTTCAATCCGAACGAAGCTTCCGAACACACGCCCCAGGAAGAGACCGCGGGCGATGTGAAATCCCAGATCAAGCAGGCGGCCTCAGACTTCAAGGATGCGGCTGGCGCACGGGTAGACGCGGTTCGCACCGCGGCGGCCGCGAAGGCGGGTGATCTCAAGAATGCAGCCTCCGCGAAGGTCGATGAGCTGCGTTCGGCGGCGAGCGCCAAGGCTGACGAACTGCGGACGGCCGCTAACGCCAAGGCGGAGCAATTTCGCGGCCAGGCGGAGGATGCCTGGGGGGAGGCCAAAGTCACGGCGCGCACGTATCAAGAGGACGGCGAGGCGTATGTTCGTGAGAACCCGACCCGCGCGTTGCTCATCGGCGTCGCCGCCGGTTTCATGTTGGGTCTGATCATCCGCAAGTAGTGGTGGCGGGCTCGGCAACGGCAAAACAGCCGGCACAGCTCGCACCTTTTCGTACCCATGCCCAACGAACGGACCTACCCACGGGACGCCGGTGAACCGGAGTTGCCTGGTTTGCCGGAAAGCATCCGGCTCTGGCTCTCCGCCGCGGCGGGTTACGTACACTCGCGCCTGGAACTATTCGGGCTCGAAGCAAAGGGCGCCGTGGTCGGCTACCTCCAGATCGTCATTCTCCTGATTTGTTCGCTGGTTTTTCTCGTCTTTGGGTACGTGTTTCTGGTGCTGGCGGCAGCGTTTCTCGTAGCGTTCCTGTTCCACTGGCATTGGGGTTGGATCACGCTCGGCTTCGGGGTTGGCCACCTGGTATTGACGGGCGCCTGCCTCTGGCTGGCAAAAAACCGATTTGGTGTGGCAGGCTTTCCCTCCACCATCGCGGAATTTAAGAAGGACAAGGAATGGCTCAGCCAAAAAAACACTCCCACCCCCTCAGCGACGCTCAACGTCGTAAGGACGAGCTAATCGCCGATCTGGCCCGGTCGCGGTCGGGCATGACCTTGCATGGCGGCCAAGTGCGCTATCAGGCCGATGTCAACCGCCGTCTGCACTCTTCGGTGCGGGAGAACGTCGGGCGCTGGATGGCCGGCGCGCTGGTCACCGGCGGGATTCTCTCGTTCCTGCCTATGCGGGAACGCAAGGTTTACATTAACCCGCTTTCCAAAGATGGGCGTGCGAAGGCAGCCGCACCGCCAAAGCCGGCGGGTGGCTTCTGGGCGTCTTTCTTCAAGGCGTTAGTGCCTTTATTCAAGCCGATCCTGACTGCCTTCGTGACCAAGCAACTGGCGAATATTGTCGGCGGTGCCAAGGAAGCCGAAGATTCCGCCGCGAAAACCGCAGAGTCCGCGGAGAAAACGACGGCAGCGGCCGCGGCGGCGAGTTAACGCGCAAGGTCAGTTTAGGGTTGACTTCCCTGCCACCTCCGGGCGTAAATGAAAGATGCCGTCGCTGTCGGAGGCGAGCCCGCTTGGGGCGAGCCTCATCCCCCCAAACGTCACCGCCGCCGTGGTCGATTCTCCCGCGCTCGCGGACGAGGTCCACGCCATTTTCGGCCATGTCGACCAATACTTGCTGATCGCGCAGGAGTCTGGCGCGTCCGATATTCATTTGGGGGTGAACATGCCCCCGCTCTGGCGCCGGTTCGGCGTTCTGGAGCCGGCTTTTCATCGTGCTCCCCGCCTGACGGCCGACAATACGCTCGCCCTGGCGCAAGGCTTCCTCAACGAAGCACAACTGGCGCGCCTGCAAGAACAAGGCGACGTCGATTTTGCCTACGCCACCAGCTTTGGCCGTTTCCGTACGAGCGTGGTTCGCCAGCGGCTCGGCATTGACCTCGTCTTCCGGGTCATCTCGACCAGTCTGAAGACGATGGACGAGCTGCACCTGCCCGAAAGCCTCAAGAAGCTGACCGAGTACCACAACGGCTTGGTTCTGGTCACAGGACCGGTCGGCAGCGGCAAGTCCACGACATTGGCGGCTCTGGTGGAACAGGTGAACCTCAATCGGCACGACCACATCATCACGCTGGAGGACCCGATCGAGTACATTATCAAGGCGAAAGGCTGCCACGTGACGCAGCGGGAGGTGCATAGCCACACGCGCAGCTTTGCCGCTGCGCTACGCGGCGCCCTGCGCGAAGATCCGGATGTCATCATGGTGGGCGAGATGCGCGATCTGGAGACCATTTCGCTGGCGATTACGGCCAGCGAAACCGGCCATCTCGTCATGGGGACGCTGCACACGAGCACCGCGGCGCGCACCTTGGATCGCGTTCTGGACGTCTTCCCGGTGGATCAGCGCGATCAGATCCGCATCATGGTCAGCGAGAGCTTGCGGGGCATCGTCAGCCAGCAGTTGGTACCGCGGGCGGATGGCAGGGGTCGTGTGCTCGCGCTCGAGGTACTCACCAATACGCCGGCGGTGGGCAGCGTCATCCGGGAAGCGAAAACATTTATGCTGCCAGGCATTATCCAGACCGGCAAAAAGCTCGGCATGAAGCTGATGGACGAGAGTTTGCGAGAACTTTGCCAACAGGGTCTGATCACCGCCGAAGAGGCAATGGCGCGCGCCGATCAGAAGCAGATGATGAAAGTGGCGCTGGACCTGTAACGACCCGTTTTCATGGCGTACATCGATCAATTTTTCGAGGTCCTTATCGAGGCGAAAGCTTCCGACCTGCACATTGGGGAGGGCGAGCCGCCTAAGATCCGCATCCATGGTGAGATCACTCCGATCCGCGAGGAGCCGATCACCAACGAAGAAGCCGCTTTCATGATGAGCGAGATCTGCGGCCTGAAGGGCTGGGCGCAGTTCGAGGAACGCGGCGACTATGATTTCGCGTACGAGATGAACGCGGATTCTCGTTTCCGCTGCAATTTCCTCAAGCAAACCGGCGGCTACGGCGCGGTTTTCCGGCTGATCCCGACCAAAATTGCCACCCTGGAGCAGCTCAAGGTGCCGTCGGTGATCAAGGAGTTTGGCAATTTACGCGGCGGCCTGGTGTTGGTCACCGGCCCGACGGGATCCGGCAAGAGTACCACGCTGGCGGCGCTCATCGATTATATCAACACGACGCACAGCCGCCATATCATCACGATCGAGGAGCCGATCGAGTTCGTGCACGTGAACAAACTGAGCGTCATCACGCAACGCGAGGTACCCGAACATGCGGCGAGTTTTCCGGCCGGCCTGAAAGCGGCGCTACGGGAAGACGCCGATATCGTGCTGGTGGGCGAGATGCGAGACTTGGAAACGATCTCGCTAGCCCTGACCGCCGCCGAGACAGGGCTGCTCGTTTTCGGCACCTTGCACACCAACAACTCCCGCAAGACGGTCGATCGGATGATCGATGCCTTTCCGGCCGATCAACAATCGCAGGTGCGCACGATGCTGGCTTCGAGCTTGCGCGGGGTGGTGGCGCAACTTTTGCTCAAAAAACAGGACGGCAGCGGGCGCGTGGCCGTGAACGAAATTCTGGTGGTCAACAATGCCGTGAGCGCCATCATCCGCGAAGGCGCCACGCAAAAACTGGAAGACGTCATCGTTGGTGGTAAGGGCCAAGGCATGCAATTTATGGACGACGCCATTTGGCACGTGATGCAGCAAGGCGTGGTCAGCCCGCACGAAGCCTACATGAAGGCGATCGATAAGAATCGCTTCCGGAAATTTCTGCCCGTCGAGGATGAAGGCCTTTGAGCCGGCCGCAATCGCACTAGTCAACGTCTCATAGCCCCCTTACCTCGCTTGCAAAAACCTCTTGAAGTCACTTTGTGGGCAAGGCTGAAACAGTTGGTGAGCGGATTGCTCCTTTACAACACGATCTACTGGCGGCGCGCCTCGGACGGCCTGAACCCGCCGCGATTAACCCCAGAAGAACGCAAGAACTACGCGCCACCGAAAGATTTCGATGTCATTAAGCCGCGGGAAAAACCGCGTGCCCGGCTTGATGAAGTCAAGCGGCGGCAACGTGCCGAGGAGTTCGCGAAAGTCCGGCTCAAGTTGCCGCGTTCGGTCGTACACGATGACCCCGGCCCGGCGTCGGAAGAGCGCGAGGAGTTCCGGCCGGCACCGTTCGGCGGTGAAAGACCCGCGGGCATGTATCACCGCACCCCTCCCGCGGGTATGACGGTCGTCAAGCGCCGCCGCAAGCACCGTTCACACCGGGCGTCCGTGGAAGACTCGACCGCCGTCGGCTTCCTGGCCCGCCTCGTGTCAAAGTGGAGGCGGTAGTCCCGCTGCCGGGCGGCTTGAGTGGCACAGCCACAACATTCCTAACAAAGGTAGGGGCGGGCTCTCCGAGCCGTCCCTGACTGTCTGGAGGGCCGACTGTACTCGTTGCTTGCGTGCCGCCGGCCAAGAG
>CAXUFU010000142.1:0-6772 GCA_964250275.1 uncultured Chthoniobacterales bacterium
CACCACGGGCGTGGTGATGCCGGCTTCGCTCAGATGCTCGATCACCGCGCAACCAAAACCGTTCGGCAGCACGTGATCCTCCAGCGTGCAGATCACTTCCACGCTACGGGCAAAAAACTCCAGCGTCCCGGTATCCAGCGGCTTGATCCAACGCGGGTTGACCACCGCCGCGCTAATACCCTGCTGTTCCAGCAGACCGGCGGCTTCTTCCGCCACCGCGCACATGTTGCCCAACCCAAAGAGCGCCACCCGCGCCGGTCCCTTTGCTCCGTGGCGCACCACTTCCGCCGTGCCGATCTCGAGCAGCTTCGGCTGCGGCTTCGGCTTGGCGCCCGTGCCGGCGCCGCGCGGATAGCGGATGGCAATCGGCCCACCCTGATAATTGGCCATCGTCCAAAGCATGTCCGCAAACTCCTCTTCATCTTTGGGTTGCATGAAGACGAAATTGGGCACGTGCCGCATGTAGCCGATATCGAAAAGGCCGTGGTGCGTCGGACCGTCGTCGCCGCTCAACCCCGCGCGATCCATGCACAGGCAGACGTTCAGATTCTGCAGCGCGATGTCATGGATGATCATGTCGTAAGCCCGCTGCATGAAGGTCGAGTAGATGGTCAGAAACGGCTTCAATCCCTGCACGGCCAAGCCGCAGGCAAATAACGCCGCGTGTTCTTCGGCAATGCCCACGTCGTAATACCGCTTCGGGTGCCGCGCCTGGAAACGCACCAGACCCGGGCCCGTCGGCATGGCCCCGGTGAGCGCCACCACCTTCTGGTTGGAATCCGCGAAGTTCGCCAGCGTATCGCCCAAAATCTCCGAGTACGTCGGCAGCGCCGCCTGCGCGGTCTCGCCGGTTTCCAGCTTGTACTTGCCCAACCCGTGGAATTTATCGGGCTGCTTGATGGCGGGCGCGTACCCTTTGCCCTTCTTGGTCAGGATATGGAGGATCACCGGTTCCTCCTGCAGCTTCAGAAACTCGAACGTCCGGATCAAAAGGGCGGTGTCATGCCCATCGATGGGCCCATAGTACCGCAGGCCCAGATCCTCGAAAATCACGCTCGGCAGCAACAAATTTTTGACGCCCGCCTCCACCTTGCCCGCCAGTTTCAAGGCCGACCGTCCGCCGATCATCGAGATGAAGCGCGACGCCTGCTCGTGCAGATGCTGGTAGGTCGGGCTGGTCGCGATGCGATTGAAATAACCGGCCATGGCCCCCACGTTCTTGGCAATCGACCACTCGTTATCGTTGAGCACGACGATCAGGCGCCGCGTCGTCTCAGCCACGTTGTTGAGCGCTTCGTACGACACGCCGCAGGTAAATGCCGCGTCGCCCGCCACCACCACCACGTTCTCGTCGCCGCCGCGCAGATCCCGGCCCGCGGCCATTCCCAGCCCGGCGGAAAGCGCCGTGCCCGCGTGCCCGGCACCATAACAATCGTGCTCGCTCTCGCTGCGCAGCAAAAAGCCGTTCAAGCCGCCGTGCTGCCGGATGGTCGCGATGCCCGCGGCACGGCTGCCGGCGGTAAACATCTTGTGCACGTAACCCTGGTGGCTGACGTCGAAAACGAATTTATCCTTGGGCGTCTCGAACACGCGATGCAGCGCGATCGTCAACTCGACCACCCCGAGATTGGGCCCCAAATGGCCGCCCACCGAGTGCGGGTTGGTCTCGCTCATGACGTAGATCAGCTCGTCACGCACCTCCTGCGCCAGCTGCGCCAGATCGCTCTCCGGCAACAGCTTCAGATCGTGCGGCGACTGGATTTTATCCAGCAAACGCACGCGCGGCTCAGGCACCGGCGGCGCCTGCACGGAGACGGGTTCAGAAGAGGCTAACTTCATTGGTATGCTTGGAGGAACGGCTGAGCGACGGCGACGGCGGTGCCGGCGCTGCTTCCGGAGCCGCTTTCGGCTCAGGGCCGGGCTTGGTTGAGGCGGCCACTGCCGGGGCGTGGGCCCCTGCGGTCGCCGCCGGAGGAGCGTATTCGGACGCGCGCGGCTGGCCGGCGGCATCGCGCGTGATAATTTCGATGCGTTGTTCCGCGGCACTCAGGCGCTCCGAGCAGACGCGGATCAGTTGGGTGCCCTCCTCGTAGCCGCGGATCAATTCTTCCAAAGGCAGCCGGGCATTCTCCATCTGCTCGACGATGCGCTCGAGGCGCTCCATGGCGGCTTCAAAACTGAGCGTCTCTCCGGTCGCGGCCGCCGGGGCCGGCGTGTCGGCTCGAGCGGGTAAACTGTTGGCGGGCATTGCAAAAGTAAAATGAGAGCGCGGGCGCTTGGGATGCCGCGGTCGACAATATGAACCGCTTTTCTGCCAATACACAAGCCCCGGCGTGAGGACCTCTGCTCAGGGAGCAGTGAACAGCCTCCCCTGCGGGTGCTGCGCGCTCTTCTTTCTGTAGCGGCGCTCTATGACCGCCGGCGGCGCCTGGCCGCCCGCAAGCGTTTCCTGACCAACTCACCCGTTGCTGCTCAGTCCAGCGTCTCGACGGTCATAGACCGCCGCTACAGCCGGACTAGCGAGGGTTGCGGCCGTTTCCGCCGCCACCCTTAGCGCGCGGCTGCAGCCGCCGTCGTGGCCTTCTCTTTCTCCCAGCGCTTCGAATCCGAGACGAAGCTGTAGCTCAAGTCTCCCATCATCAGCGTTTCGTCGTGGAACGGGAAGTACGGCAGATCGACGCGCCCGAAAATCAGCGATTGGTAATCCTGAAAATCCCCCTTGTACAACGACGTCAGGAAGGGCAGGTCCCGGCTGATCGGCGTAAGAAAGATCCCCGCCAGCGTCCCGTTGAGTTGTCCGTTATCGCTGAGGCCCAGCAGATCCTTGAGCTTGAGCGGCAACCATAAACTCTTGCGGTCCGCGTACCAAGCCACCGCCCACGGCATGTCCGACGCGATGATCTCATCGTTGCTGGTCCATTTGCCGAGCCGATTAATCCCCGGCTCAAAATACGGCGGGTACTGGACCGGAGACTGGTTGTGCGGCAGCAGCGTGATGAGCATCGGCAACCCTGAGAGAACCAGCAGGATACCGAAGAGAAGGATGCGCGCCAACACCCCGGAACCCGTGTCCCGCCGCGAGAAGAGCACCAGCAGAAAGGCCAGGCCAAAGCCCAGCATCACGGGCAGGAACAGCACATCGAGTTGATCCGAGCCGATCCCTCCGGGATGCAGGATGTGCGTGCGCGTCCCCGCGATGCCGACCACCCCTACCAGCCACATTAGCAGTACCGCCATCCGCATCGCTCCGGCCTCCCGCCGCCGGAAGACGTGCAACAACCCGAAGAAAAAGGCGAGGGCGACCACGTTGCCGCCGAAATTGCCCACCAGATGGTCGATTTCATCGAGGACGCCCTCCTGGACCTTTGCCCGGAAGAACCGCGGCTCGATGGTGGAGATCAACGGCCCGTCGGGCGAGCGCATCCGGTCCGCGGTCGAAACCTGAATGCCCTCGAAGGCGGCGTACGGGGCCACCCCAAATGGGCTGCCGCTCACACGATAGTTCCGCACCATCCAAGGCGCGTACACGACCGCAAACGCCGCCAGCAACACCAGCAGGACGGGGCCGCGCTGGCGGAAGTAGAACCCCGCGAAAATCAGCAGCCCCAGGAAAAGCCAGGCCGATAGCCCATGCGACAACGCCAGCAACCCAAACAACACCCCGGTCAGAGCCAGCCAGCCCAGCACCGCGGCGGGCCGGACCACCACGGCATCACCGCTCTCGTCGACCACCGTGCCTCCTTCGGCCGCGGTTTCCAGCCACACGTTGACTTCCACCGCCCGCGCCAGCGTGTACAACGCCAGGTTGAAGAGGAACATCATCAACATCTGCGGCAGCCCGGAAAGGGTAAACTGCCAGCAAAGATCGCACACCAGGGTCAGCGCCACCGCCCAAGCCGCCAGCCGCTGGTCGAACAAACGCCGCAGCAAGAAGAACTGCACGATCACCGCGAGCAGGAAGAAGATCATCGACAGCGCCACAATGACGCGCTCGACCGGCGCGATAAATTCCCCCTGCCCGAACTGCATCGTGTGCCCTGCCAGCCGGACCGCCACGGAGTCGACCAGCGGCGGCAACGGCGCGTTGTAGGTATCCGGGAACTCGCCCTTGGGCGGGTTGCCCAAGTTCGCCGTGATCTGCCAGATCGCCAGCGGACGGATGAATTTGGTCGTCCACCCGGAGCCGGTGGCAATCTGCCGGCCGACCTGCGCCTGATCCATGGCCTCCGGGATGGCAAAACCCCGGAAATTCCAGCCCAGATAAATCAGGGCGACGCCCAGGAGCACGACGCTGAACAAAATGGCGCGCATCACCGGAGCCATCCGGCCTTGTTCCAGCGCGTGGATGATCGACTGGATGCTGTTTTCCGAGGAGCCAGGGTTTGCGGCCATAGGGACTAGAGGAAACGGATGCTCGAATCGAAAGATTGTGGCTGCCGCGCCGAGGTGCGGGAGCGGGCCGTGAGCGACGGGTGGGGGACCCCCGCGGCGCACTCGCCCCGGTTGGGCCGCCCCAAGGGAGAAGCCATCAGTGGGCGGATGAGGGTTCGGGTTGCGGGATCTTCAGTTTGCGATGCAGCGTACGCCGGCTGATGCCGAGCTTGCGCGCCGCCTCGGTGATGTTGCCACCCGTCTCCTGCAGCGCGCGTTGCATCAGCTCTTCTTTGGTCGCCTGGATGTTCAGCGCGGAAAGCGGCGGAGCGCCCGCCAGCCCCGCGGCCGTCGGGCGGTCCTGGCCGTTGCCCGCAACCCATTGGCGCAAGGCCAGCGGCAGATCCCGCAGCGTGATCTTCGGTCCGTTGGCCAGCACCACGCCGGTCTCGACCGCCGCCCGCAGTTCGCGCACATTCCCCGGCCAGGAGTATTCGAGGAGACGGTTCATGGCATCGGAGGTCAGTTCTCTTAGCGGCTTCTCATTCTCCTGGCAAGATTGTTTCAAGAACGCCTGCACCAGCAAGGGAATGTCGTCCCGCCGCTGGCGCAACGGCGGCATGTGGATACGCACCACGTTGAGCCGGTAAAACAAATCATCCCGGAACTTCCCCTCGGCCACCAGCGTCTCGAGGTGCTTGTTGGTCGCCGCCACCAGCCGCACATCCGAACTGACCGAGACGTTGCCGCCGACCCGCTCGAACGTCCGCTCGCCGAGCACCCGCAAAATCTTGATCTGCGTACTCGCATCGATCTCGCCGATCTCATCCAGGAACAGCGTCCCGCCGTCCGCTTGCTCGAACCGCCCGATCCGCCGCTCCGTCGCGCCCGTGAACGCGCCCTTTTCGTGGCCGAACAGCTCGCTTTCGAGCAACTGCGGGCTCAGCGCCGCGCAATGCACCGCCACGAACCGCCCTTTGCGCCGGTTGCTCAACGCGTGCAACGCACTGGCGACCAGCTCCTTGCCCGTTCCCGTTTCGCCTTCGATCAAGACCGTCGCCCGTGTCGGCGCCACCTGCCGGATGGTATCGAACACGTCTTCCATCACCGCCGAGCGTCCAATGAGCGCCTCCAGCCCCTTGCCCGAGCGCCGCTCCACCTGCTGGCGCAGCTCGACGTTTTCCGTCTCCACTTCCCGCCCGCGCAACGCCCGCCGGATGAGGATCTCCAGCCGATCGAGATCGAGCGGTTTGGTCACGAAGTCGTAGGCGCCGCGTTTCATGGCCTCGACCGCGGTGGCGACCGACCCGTAAGCCGTCATCATGATGCAGACGGGCGGCGCCGGCATTTTTAGCGCCCGATCAATCAACGTCATGCCGTCCTCGCCACCGAGCCGCAGATCGGTCAGTAGGAGATCGACCGATTCCGTCTCCAACATCCCCAACGCTCCCGCCAGATCCGCCGCGACGTACACCTCGAAGTCGTCCTCGAGCAACTGCCGCAACCCATCCCTGGTATGCTTCTCGTCGTCGACGATGAGAATGGTCTTGGTCTTCAAAGCGACATACTGTCACACTCGGGAGAGAAAACCGCAAGTGTGGATGCTGCTCTCACTTCGGCGCGCGGGAGATGCCTTCCCGGCGGGAAGTTGGCCTGACCTCGCGCAGATATTCCGGGCATCTGACACCGGCGGTTGCGCGTAACTTTTTCCGCGCGCGCAACCGAAGTCCGAGATGCGGGTGCATTGCAGACGGAAACCAAACAAAAACACCCATGACCACACCACTAGACACGACGATCAAAGCTTTCACCAAAACCTTGGAAGAAGGCTTGTCCAAGAGCGTCGCCGCCCAAGGCATCAAGAACATCGACAGTTGGCTGCCCACGCTGGAAAACGCTGAGTTCCGCGGGGCGAAAACCATTCACGACAACCTGGGCAAGCTGAAGAAGCACCTGGAGTCAGATGAGCTCGATGGTCCAGCCATTGGCAAGTTGTTGCGCACACTGGCAGACGAAACCGAGCGCGCCGCGACCCAGGCCGACGACAAAGAAGGCGAGAAGGTCAAGCACCTCGCCGAGCTGCTGCACAAAGCCAGCACCCACAAGGGCGAATAACGAGCCAAAGATCCCGGAGAGGCAGGTACAATCTGCGTCTCCGGGATCACTTCGTCTCGCCCCGCCGTCCATGGCGATTTGGGGCGTCAACTTCCCCGGCCATGGCACGACTGCCCAGATTGTCCTAGGTGCGGCGAAGAGACTGGACTACGCTGTTCGGCCCGCTTTAAGGGGGAACAGCATGCAACGTCAGCCGGGCTTTCTGGCCCAGGCCGGTCGACCACTGCGCCTCCAACGACTGCAAATCGTGGCTGAGCTGGCCCGTGAATGTTTCCGGCCGGATGGC
>CAXUFU010000143.1:0-1742 GCA_964250275.1 uncultured Chthoniobacterales bacterium
TTATCTCCCTTCTCTCTGGCAAGCTCGTTCTAAGTCCGACAGGCTCCGGAGAGCCATCCCTACCTATCTTTGGAGCGCTACGCGCCAGCCGGCGCCTCGGCCAGGCCAGCGGGATAGTCAGGGGCAATGACCAAACCCTTGTCCTTGTCCTTGCCGGAATCCTTCATCGGCAACGGCGGCGCGGGCGTCACCGGCGGCAGCGGCTTCGGCGGATTGATGATGCGCCCGTGCTCGATGATCTCGCGGATCTGCGAGCCGTCGAGCGTCTCATACTCCAGCAACGCTCTGGCGATGATCTGCAGCTTCTCGCGATGTTCGGAGAGGATCCTGGTGGCGTGCTGATAAGCGTCGTCGCAGAATTTCTTCACCTCCTGATCGATCTCGTTGGCCGTGGCTTCGCTGTAATCGCGGGAGCGCGAGATATCGCGGCCGAGGAACACCATCTCCTCCTGCTCGCCGTAATTCACCATGCCCAGGTGCTCGCTCATCCCGAGTTCGCAGACCATGCTGCGCGCGATCCGGGTCGCCTGGCGAATGTCCCCGTAGGCACCGCTGGTCACGTCCCCGAAGACCAACTCCTCGGCCACCCGGCCACCCATGATCATGGTGAGACTGTCGAGCAACTCCTTCTTGCGATGGTTGTGCCGATCCTCCACCGGCAGGTTCATGGTCGAGCCGAGCGAAGGTCCGCGCGGGATGATCGTCACCTTGTGCACGGGATCGGTAAACTCCAGCAACTCGCACAAAAGCGCGTGGCCAGCCTCGTGGTAGGCGGTGTTCTCCTTTTCCTTTTCGATCAAGGCCAGCTACCGGCGCTCCTTACCCCAACGCACCTTGTCCCGGGCCTCCTCAAGCTCTGACAACGTGATCGCTTTCAGCCCGCGGCGCGCCGCGAGCAACGCCGCTTCGTTGATCACGTTGGCCAGTTCCGCCCCCGAATACCCGGGTGTGCCCCGCGCGATCGTGTCCATCTCGACGCCTTCTGCGATCTTCACGCGCTTGGCGTGAACCTTGAGGATCTGCTCGCGGCCTTTGACGTCCGGCAACGGCACATTCACCTGGCGATCGAAACGCCCGGGGCGCAGCAAGGCGGGGTCCAACACATCGGGCCGATTGGTTGCCGCGATGATGATAATGCCTTCCTGCGTGTCGAAGCCGTCCATTTCCACCAGCAACGCATTGAGCGTCTGCTCGCGCTCGTCGTGCCCGCCGCCCACGCCATGTCCGCGATGGCGGCCCACGGCGTCGATCTCATCGATGAAAATCAGACACGGCGCGCTCTTGCGCCCTTGCTCAAACATGTCGCGCACGCGACTGGCGCCAACGCCAACGAACATCTCCACAAAGTCCGAGCCGCTGATCGAGAAAAACGGCACGTCCGCCTCGCCCGCGATAGCGCGCGCCAACAAGGTCTTGCCCGTGCCGGGCGAACCGATCATGAGCACGCCCTTCGGAATGCGGCCGCCGAGCTTCTGGAACTTCTTGGGATCGCGCAGGAACTCGACGAGTTCCTGAACCTCATCCTTGGCCTCCTCGACGCCGGCCACGTCCTTGAACGTGATCTTGTTTTTATCGCGCGCCATCATGCGCGCCTTGCTCTTGCCGAAGTTGAGCGCCCCTTTGCCCGCCATGCGGATTTGCTGGCGAAAGAACAAGTAGACGACGCCCAAAAAAATGATGATCGGCAGAAACCCGAGCAACGTCGTCGCCAGGAAGTTCGACTTGTTCCGGATATCAGGAAC
>CAXUFU010000143.1:1752-6760 GCA_964250275.1 uncultured Chthoniobacterales bacterium
AGATGGGCGGCCGCCAACTTCGCCTGCAACTCGTTATGATCGTAATCCAGCGAGATGGTGGTGTGAAACGGCTGCGAGGTGTCCGCCCGCGCGGGCACAAATTTCGAGTAAAAGCCGCTGATCGTCTGCGTCTGGCTGCCCTCTTCCTCGTAGAGCTCCAGCGGATGCTTATCGTCCCGGAAGATCTGGCCGTTATCCACGTCCTTCAAAAAGGCGCTGTACGGGATCTCTTCGGAATTGGCGGCAACGCCATTGTGCGCGAACCAGTAGGCGAGAATGACGCTGAAGAAGATGGCGATCAGGATCAGAGAGCGCCAATTGAAATTGGGATCCCCATTGGCCCCGGGCCGGGGTGGCTTGGTGTCTTTCGGAGAACGATTTTCGGAGTCCATTTGTACGGCGGGCAGCGTGGTCGTTCCGCTGCGCGAATCCTCTAAATTATCATGCGGCGCGCACAATCGCAATGGACGCACGGGGAGCCGCGTTTTTCAGGCAGGAGAAGGCATCTCTCTGTTAAACCACAGTTTCAGGCCGCGGTTTCCAACGCGACAGGCGCGTGTTTATCGTTCGGCTTGGCGGCGCCGTCCTCCTTGTCCTTTTCAGCGGCCACGGTCCAACGCTCCAGCAGCGTTTGCAACGCCTCCAGTTTGATGGGCTTGCTCAGGTATTCGTCCATGCCGGCAGCCAGGCAGCGTTCGCGGTCGCCTTCCAGCACGTTGGCGGTTAGAGCGACAATCGGCGTGTGCGCCCCGGTAGCGCTCTCGCGCCGCCGGATCTCGCGCGTGGCCGTAAACCCATCCATCTCGGGCATTTGGCAGTCCATCAAAATGACGTCATAAACCACCTTGGACGTGGCTTCGAGCGCTTCGATCCCGTTGGCGACGGCGTCCGCCTTGTACCCGATCTTTTGCAACTGGCGGATCACCACCTTCTGGTTGACCTGGTTGTCTTCCGCGATCAAGACGCGCACCCCTTTGCCTTTGGCCGGCCGCAACAGGGTCGTGGCGGATTTTGACGCAGACGCCGAGACAGTTGGCTTGGCCGTCTTGCGGGCGAGTGCCGCGCGGAAAAGCTCGCGCAGTTGCGAGCGCTTGACCGGCTTATTCAAGATCGCGCTGACATCGCTCACCTCGCCGCTGGTGAACCCAGCCCGCTGGCCCGGCGCCAACAGCATCACCACCCGGGTGGGCGCCGTCTCCGGGTTATCCTTGACGGCGTGCGCGAGCGCCAGGCCCTCCATGTCAGGCAGGTTGGCGTCGACAATGAGGAAATTCCACGGTTTGTCCTCGGCCACGCCTTCGCGCAAGGCCGCCAGCGCCTCTTTCCCGTCCGCCAGCGCCAAGACCGGCATGCCCCAGGCCGTCAGTTGCTCCCGCAACACCTCCCGCGTCCCGCTGGACCCGACGATCAAGGCCCGGCCCAGCGAAAAATCGGTGGGCGGCTCGGCTTCCTCGTCGGCGACCAAAATGGGCTGTTTGGAGAGCCGGACGGTAAACCAGAAGGTCGAGCCCTGGTCCGGTGCGCTTTCGACCCCGATCTGGCCGCCCATCAACTCGACGAGCTGCTTGGAGATTGCCAACCCGAGACCGGTACCGCCGAATTTGCGGGTCATCGAGCCATCCGCCTGCACAAACGCCTGGAACAAGCCCCGCGCCGCTTCCTCGCTCAAGCCGATGCCGGTATCGGACACCTGGAAGCAGATCTGGGCGTCATCAGCCGTTTCCTCCAGCTTGGCCACGTGCACCAGCACCCGTCCGGAGGGGGTAAACTTGATGGCGTTGCCCACGAGATTGACCAGCACCTGTCGCAGGCGGCCCGGATCGCCGCAAAGCTGGCGCGGCACGTCCTCCAGCACGTGACAGGCAAGGTCGAGGCCCTTGGCCTGCGCTTTCTCGGCCAGGAGCTCGATCGCGCCCTCGACTGTCGACTGCAAATCCAGGTCCAGCTCCTCGAAATCCAGCTTGCCGGCCTCGATCTTCGAGAAATCCAGGATGTCGTTGATGATGGAGAGCAAAGCGTCGCCGCTGGCCCGGATCGTCTCGATGTATTCGCGCTGTTCTTCGTTGAGCGGGGTATCGAGCAACAGGCTGGTCATGCCGATCACGCCGTTCATGGGCGTGCGGATTTCATGGCTCATGTTCGCCAGGAACTGGCTCTTGAGTTTCGCGCTGTTGAGGGCATCGTCGCGCGCTTCGGCGAGTTGATCCTCGATCTGCTTGCGCTCGATGACCTGCTGATGCAGCACGCGGTTGGTCTCGGTGAGCTGCGCCGTCCGTTCGCGCACCCGGCCCTCGAGTTCTTCCTGGGCGCGGCGCACGACTTCCTCCGCCTGCATCTTCTCGGTGACGTCCGTGCTGGTGCCGATCCATTCCCGGATGCGGCCGTCCGGTTCGAGCACCGGCACGCCGCGCGCGGCGAAGTGCCGGTAGGAGCCGTCGACCATCTTGAGCTTGTACTCGGACTCGAAGACGGTCTTGGTCTCGAGTGCCCACTTCCAAAGGTCGGTCGTGCGCTCGCGGTCATCCAAGTGGATGGCGTCGAGCCAGCCGTACCTTTGGACCTCCTGGTACGTTTGACCGGTGGCCGCCCGCCATTCCGGCAGGTCGCCCGTGACCCGGCCTTCCGCATCGGTCAGCCACACGATTTGCGTGCTGGCGGCCACGAGCGAGCGGTAACGCTGCTCGCTGCGCGTGATGGCTTCCTTGCTCCGCTTCTGGTCGTCGATGTCCGTGCAGGTGCCGAACCATTGGATAATCCGGTTGTCCGGATCGCGCATCGGCACGGCGCGGCTCAGGTGCCAGCGGTAAGCGCTGTCTTCGCCGCGGCGCAGCCGGCACTCCAGATCGTAGACTTCGCCGGTCTGGACGGCGTGATTCCACTGCTCCAGGCAGCGCGCGAGATCGTCCGGATGGGTGGCGGGTTTCCAGCCCCACTCGCGGCTCTCCTCGGCGGTCAGCCCGGTGTACTCGTGGAAACGGCGGTTGAAGTAATCCAGCCGGCCGTCGGGTGTCGCGGTCCAGACGATCTGCGGCATGCTATCGGTCATGAAGCGGTAGCGCTGCATGCTGCGGGCGAGCTCCTCCTCGGTCTTGCGGCCTTCGTCGATCTGGCGTTTGAGCGCGCGGTTGGCGGTGTTGAGTTCGGCGGTGCGTTCCCGCACGTTGAACTCGAGCTGGTCGCGCGCCCCGCGAAGTTCCTGCTCGATGCGCTGCCGCTCGCCGATCTGGCGATTGAGATCGCGGTTGGACTGGGCGAGCTGGGCGGTGCGTTCGCTGACGGAGCGTTCGACGCTGGTCTGGGAGTCTTCGAGCTCCGCCCGGCGCTCCGCCACGGCGTACATTTCCTTGTTCCCGAGCCAGCAGGCGTAAATCAAGAAAACGTCTTCAAAGAGCACCCAGCCGGTGTCTTCGAGCCAGCGCCAAGGCGCGACCATCGTGGTGCCGTAAACCGACAGCGGCCAGTAAACGCCGCGCACGAAATAATCGGCCGAGACCACGGCCGAAGCGATCGCCAACACCTTCCAATCGCGGTAGAACGCCAGGAACGCCAGCGAGCCGAAGATGTGGAAATGCATCTCGTTGTGGCCGCCGGAAAGATGCACCAGCAGCCCGGAAGAAAGCATTTGCGTGCCGGCAATGACTTCCCGGGTCACGGTCAGGCCGGGTTTGCGGAAGATAAAGAACAGCGGCAGCGCGACGATCGCTCCCCCCAGGAAAATGGCGGTCATCAACTCGATGTTGAGCGTGCTGAGCCGCCCGGCCCCCCGATCCGGCGTGTACCAGGAAGCGAGCGCGATCCCGCCCAACCACTGCAAGAAGAGCAGAACCGCGAACATGCGGTCCGTGCGGCGGCGCAAACCCGACATTTCACTCTTGAAGAGTTGCTCGCTGCGTCGCCTCAGAAATGTGGAATCAGCCTGCATCGTGGGGTCGCCAACCTGGGGGCACGGGAGTCCAACAGCGACTCCGGCGCCGTGGCAACCAGTAGCAGTTGCCATTCCAAAGGATGGTAGCTGGCCGGGATGGGAGTGGACCTTTGACCGGTGCACCGCGTCAGCCGGATACGGCGTCCTGGGCGTCCCGCCCCATCCGGCAGCTTCGCGCCGCCAACCTTTCGCTTGCACCCCTTGCCGTGGCCCGTCTAAGTTGGCGGCTGATGGTTCCTGCCATTGTCCAAGACGCCCCTCTGGTTTCCGCGGCGGCGTCTCCTGAGCAAGCACTTTTCTTGCGCACGTTCCGGTGGATGCTGCTCGCGCGGTTGGTCGAGGATCGGCTGGCGAGCCTGTACAAGGCCGGCAAAATCCATGGCGGCGTTTTCCTCGGCAAAGGTCAGGAAGCGCTTAGCGGCGCGTTGGGCGTGTCCCTGCAAAAGGGCGATCTTTTTGGCCCGCTGATCCGGGACATGGCCGGGCGCCTGGCGTTCGGTGAGACGGTCCTGGATGCCGCGCGCACCTATCTCGGCTCCGTCGAAGGCCCCATGCACGGACGCGACGGCAATATCCATCGCGGCCGGCCGGCGGAAGGGCTCTACGCGATGATCAGCCACCTCGGCTCGATGGTCTCCGTGGTGGCGGGCGGTCTGCTCGCGCGGCGGCTCTCGGGCCGGTTGCGCTCGACGGTCGGCGCCACCTGCATCGGGGACGGCGGCACGTCCACCGGCTCTTTCCACGAGGGGATGAACCTGGCCGGAGTGGAACGGCTGCCGCTGGTGGTCGTCGCGGCCAATAATCAGTACGCCTACTCGACACCCGTGAGCCGCCAGTTTGCCTGCGCCGATTTGTTGGATCGGGCCGCAGCCTACGGTTTTGCCGGGCATTCGGTCGATGGTACGGACCTCGCGGCTTGCCTGCACACCCTGCAAACAGCGGTCGCTCGCGCCCGCGGCGGGCACGGCCCGCAGTTGGTCGTGGCCAAGCTGCTGCGTCTGACCGGCCCCGGCGAGCATGACGCCGCCGCCTACATTGACCCTGACCTGCGCGCCTCGCCGCTCGGCGGAGATTGTTTGCGTC